>JAZDKD010000560.1:0-8037 GCA_043803345.1 Pseudomonadota bacterium | reverse complement strand
GGCAAAGAAATCTCCTCGCTTCGGCGCTCGCAATATCTCCTGACACCTGCGTGGGTGGATTCTCGGTTGTTGGGGAACTTTGTCCACCCGAATATGTCTGCCCGAGTGAAGTTGAGATGGTCGCGATCAGGAACAGACCGGAGGCCATTCAGTCAGGTCTCAACCACTTAAATTCAATCAATGACTATAACCGGACGCTTGTCAAACATCTTCCACGACTCAGTGTTTATTGGCGTCAAACGCACGACAAGGACAAATATCTTTACAACAAGGATTGGAGAGATGTTGGTGGCCAAATTCAATTTGATTTTGTGCAATGGGTTTCGAACCTGAATGAATCAACAGCCGCTAAAGCGCTGGTTGCCAGCACTGAAACTGAAATTGGAAACGTGGCTATCGGCATCGCCTCCCAGGTCAGAAACGCCGCCATGGCTTATTTCGACGCCACTGCGGAGCTTAAACGGACTCAGGATTCTCTGGATAGCGGCAAGAGGGTATTGAGAATAGTTGAGCAGCGTCAAACCATCAATGCCGCGGACAAGATAAGTGTTGATGAGACAAAGGCTGACAATCTTAATGACGAAATTGAATATTTGCGTTCGCTGGGGGAAGTGAACGCAACATGCTCGGAACTTAACAGCGCAACAGGTATCAATTATAATGAACCGTCCCCTTGACATATTGCCGACCCTGTGAAGACTCCCGATTGATTCCTGTAGGGTGGACCGTGTCCACCATTCTTTTTTTCGCGATGTCCGGGCCTGTTAGTGACTATAGACCAACTATGTCATTTCGACCTTTGGGAGAAATCTTTCCCGTTGTTTGATTAGATCTCTCCTCTCTGCGCTTCGTCGAGATGACATTAGAGTGCAATGTCAATTTACAGTGTGGTAAACTACTTGATCTAACAGCTCCTTTCCTATGGGCCGGAAGGTCGCGCTCATGGAACCCCGCCCCAAATTTCGTCCTGATCTTGAATCATCTCCTATACACGAGTCGGGAGGAGAGAATAATATCGTTCTCAAGGACCCGGTCTCTGAAAAATACTTCCGTCTCTCCGAATGGGAATACGAACTCCTCAGAATACTTGACGGCAAGATATCGGTCGACGAAGCGGTTATTCGTTTGAAATCATTGGGCCATTACTATTCAGAGGAAGACGCTCGTTTGATAATCTCCAAAGCGGCTCAGGCAGGGCTCTTGCTGGGGACTGGCTATGGAACGGTCAAGTTTCAGAAAGAACTCGGACAAAGGTTGGTCGATGCCAAAAAATCCAGAAGACTAGCGGGAATGTATTTCATGTTCATCCCGCTGATAAATCCTGACAAGTTCCTGGAGAGGACCATCCGACTATACAGGGGGGTTGCGAACAAGTGGACTGTCTCAATGCTGGCTCTTCTGACCCCCGGCGCTGTTTATATTGGCCTTCTGGCAGCCATGAGTAAGGACAGCGAGTTTCTGTTCTTTTTCAATCTTCATAATCTTCTATACCTATGGGTCACTCTCGGGATCACAAAGCTGGTACATGAATTTGCTCATGCGTACAGGGCCAAGAGCTTTGGGTTGAGAGTGCCGCAGATGGGTGTGGCCTTCCTGATCTTTTTCCCGTGCCTGTATTGTAATACCACTCAGGCATGGCAGTTAGCGGACCGCAAAGAACGTGTTTCTATAAGTGTGGCGGGAATTGTCGCAGAAGGGGCGCTTGCAATCCTGGCGTCTTACGTATGGTATTTTTCACGTCCTGGAGTTTTGAACTCTCTAGCGTTCTATCTTATGGCCGTGTCATTTGTGTCGACGGTTCTTTTTAATGCGAACCCGCTGATGAGGTATGATGGATATTACATCCTTTCGGACCTGCTGGGAGTAACAAATCTGTCCTCCAAGTCTCTGTCCTATATGAGGTTTTTGTTTATGAACGGGGTTATGGGTCTCCAGGGAATACAGAATCCCTCTGGGACCCCAAGAGAGACACTGATATTCGTAAGTTATGGAGTCAGCGCGTTGCTCTATCGTGCGTTTCTGTATTTTGCCATTGTTCTGGGGGTTTATTACCGATTCAACAAACTGATCGGAGTAATACTTGCATTACTCGGCCTGTTCGCTCTTGTGTTGCTTCCCGTGGCAAGGGGTATGAAGAACCTCTACCTGAAACGATCGGAAATCTGTCCCAATCCTAAAGGGGCCGCAATCTTCTCTTTGATGATATTAGTTGTCTTGTTTCTGCTTTTGAAGCCCATGTCGAGTAAAACTGTTTATCCTTGCTACCTTGACGCTGTGCTCAGTCAAAAGATTACCATCCCCCTGCACACATCGATCAGCAAGGTTCTGATCAGGGAGGGACAACCCGCACAAAAAGACTCTTTACTGTTGCAACTAGATCCTACACTGCTTGAACTGGATCTTTACAAGAAAAGAATAGACTGCCTGACCACAAGAATACAGGTCGAATTACTGTTACTTGACGACAAGGAGATGTCAAAAGCCGCTGAGAAGCTGGTCGAATCTGAGCAACTCGAGCACGAGACGAGATTGTTGGAAACAGACCTCGGTCTTGCCCGAGACGGTATTGTAGCGCCTTTTTCAGGTGTCGTGACAAGATTGGATTATCGAGTCCAGAATGGTTTCCAACCGGGTAAAGGGGCCATCGTTGGTGATCTGAAGTCAAAAACTGACTGCGTGATAAGAATATTGGTTCCGGAATCTGACCGAAACAAGGTCTTCAAGGGACAAAACGTTCATATGTGGTTTCCTGTTCGGTATAGTGGAATATACGCAGACAAAGTAGAGCAAATTATGCCATACAGTGAAAAGGACCTCAGGAACTCACCATTCTCGAGTCGTTTCGGTGGAGAGATAGCTACCGAGCCAAAAAGTGAAACCCAGAGGGACGCCCCGCTGGACGCCCAGTATGTCTGTCAGGTCCCTTTTAATAATACGGAGGGGTTGCCGCTTGGGCTTACAGGAAGATGCGCTGTGGAATCTCCTCCCAAAAGCATGTTAAGTAGATTCATATCTACAGCGGCTAGGGCATTTAACCGCGAGTCTCTATTGTAATTTATTAGCGTTTATTCCGGAAAACGGGTAATCGGTATGAACCAATCAGAAGCCAAAGATATAAACGACAATCACGAAGCGCCTGCGCCTCCAGATATACGAGAAAAAACACTTGCGCTAGGTTTTGAGATTGTGAGAAGGGCGGCCTTACAGAAGACTTTTGCCGATTTGTGCCTTTTTCTGGTTAATGACCTCAGGGCATTCATCGAGTTTGACAGGTGTTTCATAATCATGCACATCGGCAGCTCCTCCAGGGTTGTCGCAATGAATCACCAACCATCAATTGAGAAGAAATCCGCATCCTATTTAAAAATGAATGATCTTGGGGCAGGCATAAAAACACTGGGCAAGGGTTTGTTGCTGTCGTGTGACGGTACTGACTGTGACTTTGGTCTTCATGGAATAGCCGATGATGTAAGATCGACCGTCAAGGCTTATATTGAATTTTCAAAATGCAGTTACTTTCTGAGTTTGCCTCTGGTTGATCGTGATCAACCTGTGGCCCATATTGTATGTGAATTCTTTGGAGACAAGCCTCCTCACAGACTGCCCGTCGTGGCCTTTATTGAAGCCGCTCCTCTGTTGGCGCCCGTTCTCCTGGAGAAATGGCTTCTCGAACAGAAACCCGGCCTGGTCAAATTGTTGGATCCCATTACGCCTGGCGGAAAAATGCTCGAATTGTCCGATTGGCGTTTATGGATAGCTGGGGCGGTTGTGTTGACGCTCATTATCTGGCTGCTTTTTCTGTTCCCAATTGATTATACCGTGGGTGGTGAGACTTTAATTGTTCCATGGGAGAGGAATTTTGCGTTTTGTAAAATAGAAGGCCTGATAGACAAGGTCCTTGTGAAAGAGGGCGCAAATGTTAAACAGGGAGAGGTGCTGGCTGTTCTAGATCCCAAGGAGATTCATTTTAAGATAGCCAAGACGGAGAGAGAAATCGAGATAATGGCGAGGCAAATACAGCGGCTCACGCGTGAGGCCGACAAAACTCCCTCCAAATTGGGAGAGAGAAAAATAGCCGAGCTGGAACGGCAGAAAAAGATAGAGGAACTCAAGTTCTTAAAATGGCAATCCCAGTTCCTGACTATCAAGACCCCGACCTCTGGGATTATAATGACCAAAGACGTGGATAGTCTGGCAGGAAAGAAAATAAGCGCTGGGGAGCCTTTTTGCGAGATAGCCGCTCATGGGGAACTGGCAGCCGAAGTCCTTGTGCCCGACAACAAAGCTGCGATAATCAGACAGAAGCAGACTGTTGATGTTTATCTTAACAACAACCCACTAAAGAGCTACAAGCTCGAAGTTAACGAGGTTGCCCCAAGCGCTGAAGTTATGCCAAGGCAGGGCAATGTATGCCGGGTCAAGGCGAAGTTTCCGCAGGCCCCTGAGTCAGCGATGGTGGGGATGACCGGAATAGGCAAGATACATGTGGAACAGACCAATCTTTGGTCCATCATTTCGGAGGCTATTGCCTTGCGGTGGAACCAACTATCGCTTTACTTGTGATTACTTGTAGAACGCGAAGCAAGAACCTGCTAAATTAGCCTAAGCAAGAGTAAATGAGGAGTAAAGCCTAATGGACCGAATCAAGTTTCTGTCAAGCGCTCTGAAGGCGGCTCTGGCTTTTCTGGCGCTGGGGCCCACTGGAAAAGCTGAAGCGCAATCAGATGACAGTGGTTTCACAATGTCCGGTGGTTCAGTTCTTGGCGCCGCCAATGGGACTCAGGGAGCCTGACATTCGGCGCTGATTTCATTTCTAGCCTTTTGATTCATGAATTTTCGCCGAACATTATGAACGCTGCCCAGTAAAACGGGTGATCAAATCCTTCCGCACGAATTTCTTTTCTCGCTTTGTCGAGGGCTTCCGCCTTGTTCATACCCTCTCTGATATTTTCAAAGAATAACTGAACGAGCCTTACCGAAGCTTTTTCAGAAACGCTCCAAAGAGACATTAGCGCTGATTTTGCTCCGGCGTATTGAAAAGCCCGACCCATTCCCATAGTTCCCTCTCCGGATATTCTCTTTCCCAAACCTGTCTGACATGCCGTGAGCGCTACTGTATCCGCGCTGATATTCAGACCCATGACCTCACTCATCCGGAGGAAACCGTCAGTTCCAAGAGGCACCAGTGTGAGAAAAAGTATAGGTTCCTGGAATACGGGGCTGTCCGGGCTGAAAAAGCCGTGAGTAGCGAAGACCAGGTTCCCATAATTTCCTAGTTCCTTGCCCATGTCTTCAAGAAGTTTTGCCTTGGAAGCGTTCATCCCCGTAAATAATGTAGCGTCCTGGTCAAATACCTCTGCAAGGCCCTCAGCAAGGTCTCCGGTCAACGGCAGCCTTTCCAGCTTGAACGAACCCATGCTGGTGGCTTCTATAGCGTCCATCAGGGCTGAGTTGAATTTCTCGTCAGATTTTGCGAACCGCGTGGCCTGTTCACCTATAATGGCCCTTGCGTCAAGTGTGTGAAACACAGGATCCGCCACTACAAGGAGATTGTTCTTGGGACTCGCTTTCTTGCCCATGATCCTGGCCAGTGTTAAAGCTGTAAGTGATTGACAGTAAGAAATTCTGTTTCGATCTCCCAGAAAATTGACGCCCTTCAGACTGACTCTGTTTCCGTCGTCGACTATTTCTCCGCCGTCGTTCAGAGGAAGCATTTCAAACGGCAATGTTCCCAGGCAATCATCAGGAATGATTGTCAGCGCCGCTCCCGCCGGAAGATTTGGCAGAACATCCGCCAGCAGAATATCGGAGATTTGTTTACCGGTTTTAAAATCAAAGGACTTAAGTTTGTCCCTGATGGTGTCTTTCCCCGGAATAATCTCCATTGGCTCCCTGAATTTTCTGACAAGCTCACTGAGTTGTTTGGCCGTAACCTTCTTGACAGAATTGGCCACGAGTTTTTTGCCGTTAACCAGGTGGATTAAAAGACCATTGTCCGTCACCTGATAAGTTATGGCCCATTCCTTATCTGTTAGTCCCAGTGTAGACAGGGGCATAGGCTCAGGATATTTAGTGGCTGAAAATAGTGGGTATTGCTGTCGGAGTTGATTGACATGCTCATGGAACTTTGCCTGCGCAGCGGCGAGATCTTTTTGAATATTTGCGGCGGTTTCCGTGGATTGGCTTAGTTGAGCCTGTTCGAGGGCTCTGAGCAACCCGGCGATTTCATTGTTCAGGTAACGATCCTTGGCGATTATTTCCTTCGGAACATCAGAATTGCCATCTTCAGACCTCCGACAGAGGGCTTCGGAGAAATTCCTCGCCTTGGTGAACTCCGAAATTTGCAGAGACTCTTCGTCCTTTCCGAGTTTCATCAACACTCGGGCCAGGCCCTCATATGGGGTGATATGTTTTACGCCTAAAGCTTCCTCACCTTCAAAAAACTTTAGCTTTGCCCTCTCGTCGAGACTTTCCCTGATCTGTTCAGCATAATCAACCGCATGCTTGAATGATTTTTGGGCATTATCCCAGTCTCCCAGTTTTTCGTATGCCTGGCCTTCTCCCACGGATGCCAAGAATACGAATTTCCGAATTCCAAGATCTTTCCCCATAGTGTTAAGACGCCTGAATTCTCCAACCGAAGCCGCCGGACCAGTTTGCAGCAGGTCTCTTGCGTTCGCATAAGTCAGCCAGGCCAGGTCCACCTTCTGTTCAGGTTTTACCAGGGCCTGGGCTAGTTGAACACATTCACGGGATGTCTTGGGGACATCTGGGCTTGTTTGTCCCTGATTAGTTGGGACCTGGCCTTGATCTGGACAGTAAAGTGGTTTCTGTGAAAGGAAAATGGAAAATTTCGACAGAGTTTCGACCTGAGGAGCTGAAATGGATTTCTTAATCCTCAATGCCTTGGAGAAAAACTTCTCAGCCTCTTCACAATCACCTTCCCGGGCCAGAATGTTTCCAAGATCCGATAGGGTGTTCGCCTGAAAGAAAAGATCACCTATGTTCTGTTGAATTTCCGCAGCCTTGACATATTGCTGGATGGCATTATCAAACCAGCCCTCAAATTCGTAGAGATTGCCCAGCCGTAGAACAGCCGTAGATTCGAGTTTTCGATCACCAATCTGTTCGGCTATTCTCACAGCTTCCTGTGAAGACAGGTTTGAATCCTTGAATTTCCCGAGATCTTTAAGAGCGAAGGCCTTGTTGTGTAGCGTCCATGCCTTGCAAGACTTGGACCCGGCTTTTTCACACATCTCCTCGGCTTCCGCAAAAGCCTTCAGCGCATCCGGGTAGGCGCCGCAAGTCAGTTTAACCAGCCCCAGGTTATTCAGTGTTTCTGCCCCAAAATGTTTCATGCCGAGCATGCTTCTGATTTGCAGGGCCACTTCAAAATCCGCCCTTGCTCCGGTGTAATCGCCCATTCTTAGTTTAACGCAACCCATGTTGTTAAGAGCGAGTGATTCCCCTGACTTGTCAGCAATGGAACGCGAGATTTGGAGAGCTTCCTGGTGTCTCTTGAGCGCCTCCGAATATTGGGATCGGCACTCATGGACATGACCCATGTTGTTGAGAATTAGAGCCTTTCCTATGGGATTCCCATTTTCGGTGTACATGTCCAGGGATTTCTGGAAATGATCGATCGCCTTATCGAAATCCTGCTTCTTGGTGTAGACAAGCCCAAAATTGTTGTTAAGTCCTGCCTGGTTTTTGAGGTTAGGCTCAGGCGAGATATTTCCAGCCTTATCAAGAGATTCGAGCGCTTTCTCGTAATCACACAAATATGTCAGTGTCACAGCACGGTTGTTTAAAACAGAAAACAACTCCTTGGTATTTTTTGACTGTTCGAATTTTCTTTCGGCCTGTTCTAAATATTCCAGAGCTTCCCTGTAATTTCCTCTGCCTGAACATAGCTTGCCCTTATTAAGTTCAACCATTGCCTTTTCATCAGTCTTTCCAAGTGAATCAAAGATCTTTTCTGAATCGTCGAGAAATTTCTCGGCCACATCGAACTGAGCTGATTCCACGTTGGCTCGT
>JAZDKD010000559.1:0-7352 GCA_043803345.1 Pseudomonadota bacterium | reverse complement strand
CTGGAATTTTTAGGATCGCAGGGGAACGAAATGTTGACGTTGACATGACGGACCCTGATTTATCAGTTCTGAGTCTTCCCGAAGAAAAACAGATTATGAAGCGCCTGGGGGATTTTCCTGATATGTTGTCCGAGGCCGCTGAAACAATGGAACCTCACCGTATAACATTTTATCTTTTGGAACTCGCAGAGCTATTTCATTCTTACTACCATGATAATAAGGTGCTGACGGAGGATGACCGCATCAGGAAAGCACGATTATATCTAGTCGAGGCTGTGAGGCAGGTCATCGAAAATGGACTGACTATCCTTGGTGTCGACGCTCCGGATCGGATGTGAGATTCTTAATGCGCGCCCTTCTAAACTTATTTAAAAAGTCTGCGGGTCGACGTTCCGGTCGAATGGCGCGCAAGCCTACATCCAAGCCCGAGAAACCCAAGAATGGATTTCTCATTCTTGGAATCATCTCAACAATAATTGTAATGGCGGGGCTAACAGTTTTCAACATGAGGCTTCTGCGGGAACAGGCTCCGATGCGATATCTCCCGGTCAGAGACGCTCTTCCAGAACAAACCTTAAGCGTAATTCCTGAGCGTGTGGAAAGCGCTTCCAATCAGGAAGAAAAAAAACATTGTTCTCCAACAGAGGTAACCTTTTACCAGAAGCTTAAAACCCAAGAAGACAAAGTTCATCCAGAAAACTCCAATCAAAAGCCCGTACCCCCGTATTCCGAAATTGGCTTGTCCAAAAAAAATTCTAACCGTCAAAATCCCGACTCAATCAAGGAAGAAAACGAATTTTCAGTTGCGGCCCTCTCGGGAATACCAAAACCATCCCTTTCCGAAAGAAACGTGGGATTACCCAAGGGTAGCCCGGGACAAAAAGTCTATTCAGTTCAGGTAGGCGTTTTTAGTCACCCCAGGATTGCTCAGGAGTGGGCTGAAAAATGGAAGTCTAAAGGCTATCCAGCAACCCTGAGACCGATAGCGAGACCGAGTTCGGGGGTTCAATACAGACTTTTTCTGGGAGAATTTAATTCGGAACAAAATGCGGACGAGTTTGCCAAGCAATTGAAAGCTAAAGAAGGCGTTACCGGTATGACACTGGTAATCAAGGACTGACGACTGGGGTCAACAAATCATAAGAAAGCTGCGCCGCGTCGCCTAGACTCGCCGCAACTTTCTGTCCGGAATTCTCAAATTTTATTTTTTCTTGAGTTGAGCCAAACGGTCAGATGTCGACAAAGTTTTCGCAGGTGTTTCACCGGCTACTTCGGCAAGAGCCGCTTTGATAATCTCATCTTGTCCATCGCGTTCGGTGGATAGCAGTTTCGTTTTTATATCAGAGGCCGTTGCTTGGGCTCTAGCCTGTTCCGCCTGCCTGTTCATAGCTGCGAGCGCTACACCAAGGCTTGAGGTTTCGTTCTTCAAGCCGGCCATTTTTTGTGATTTTTCAGCCCGAGCCGCAGCTCGTTGACGTTCAATCTCCGCGCGCTGCATATCTCTTCGGCCTTTTTCCAGCATCTCCTTGGCTTTTTTGAGTTTGTCCGCTGTTACCTGAGCCAGTTCCATAAGTTCCTCGTGATATGCTCTTGCCTCAATCGCTTCCTGGTTTTCCCTTTCAAGCTCGGGTTTCATTTCTTCCAGGTTTTCCAGAATCTTGTTGAGGCTCTTGTCAAGTTCAACGACCTTGGCCTGATCACCAAGAGCTTGGGCTTCTTCAAGTCTCTTGTTCAAGAGCTCGGCGGCGGACAGGAATTTGTCATAATTCTTCTGGGCCGCTTCAGCTTCGGCCTTTTCTCTGTCATATTCAGCTCTGGCTTTTCCTGCTTCAGTAGTAATCTTGTCCAACTCACGGATCATTTCTTCGATTTCTGCCTGTGAAGCCGTTTCCGGGTCCCATGCAACGATTTTCTGTGTGATGCTTTCACCCACTTTACCCAGTTTTTCGAAGCCGAAACTTCTCAAAAATCCAAACATTCCACCCATAAATGTTCCTCCTACACTGTTTTTCGATCAAATTACTTTTATAGATGGTGAGGCCAATTCCAGACCTACCATTATCTGCACCGACGCCCCGTCCGACTCCTCGACTGCTGAAATCATGAGAAATTCATCCACATTTTCATTGACGTGGCGACCGTATAACATGCTGTCATAAGTCACTGATTCAGTTTTCTCAGCGAATGGATCAAGATATATGGTTTCCACAAAACGCACGGGAGGTATCCTGTCAATTGTTGCGCCAGCTTCATTACTTTCGACAATTCGAGTAGCCTCCGGGTTCTCCCAAACCCTAAAAAAACGGATTGAGGACTTCGTGTCAAAAATATTGAGGCCGATATAGCCGTCCTGTTCAGCAAGCCAAAAACCCCAATCATCTGGATGGATCTCATCGAAGGGCATGAACAACTTACATTCTTCAATTACTTTCTTGCTGTCAGCAACTATCTGGAGCACGTAAGGTCCCTCTGACGTGTCCAAATAGAAACGATACAGCATTGAATCGCCAACCGGGAACTTTCCATAGGAAACCACCGAACACGACGACCCTGGATATTTTATTAAGAGATCTCCTCCGGCAAGGATGAAATCTACCTCAGGTAATTCTACCAGGCAGTTAAATCTGAGACCGAGAGGCAAGTCTTTATCAATTCTGTCAGAAAAGCTTTTTCCTGATGACTGCCTGAAGTCATCAACTTTCTTTTGCCCAATTTTTTTGAAGATATTCCAGGTGGATGGCATGTTTTATCTTGATGTCCAAAATGTCGACATCATTCCTCCGTTTTTATTTGATGTGAAATTACCTTTGAAAAAAGAGGCCCCAAAATAACAAGTTAAATTATTTAGCGCCATTCACAAGACGTTCTATCTCTGGCCGGGCCTCATTGATCGAGGCTGTAAGAGCATCCATTGCCGTGGGGCCAAATTGAGAGGCCCATTCAGTTCTCAGCACAAGTACTGCCTGAACTGACAGCGTTTTAGTGTCATGACTGAAAATCCAACCTTTTTCAAGATAGGGATAAATGTTGCTAGGAATCTTCTCTACTGAATAAATTGGGTTGCCATTATTATCTTTTTTGTCAACTAGACTCTTTTCATCCAGCGCGACGAGGACCAACTTTCCTGATTTCTTGGCCATCTCTTCCGCCTTTTTGAGAAAATCGCTGTTCAATCCACCAATGAAAAACATCAGCGACCCAGGATTTTTTTCAACATCTTTCAAGGCTGCCTGATAGTCCGAGTTGACTGTGGGAATCTTCTTGTAATTATGTCTCTGTTCGCATAGGGCCTCCCATGTAAGAGCTGTTCCGGAACCAGACGGACCTATATAAACCTTATTTTTTTTTGGGTCAATATCCTCGATTGATTTAACGCCACTGTCTCTATTGGCGACAAGTTGCGCGTATTCAGTGAAAAGTGTGGTTTGTTCTGAAACAACAGATTTGCCAGGCAGTTTCTTCTCCATTAGAGCCAAGACATCTGATTGAACAATCGCCATGTCGGCCTGTCCATTTGCCAGCATCTTGAAGTTTTCCATGGAACCGGACGACGGCACAAGCCGGACGTCGATCCCTTGAGCGGAATCTTTAAATATGTTTCCAAACTTATAATACCAACCCCCTTCCTGACCGGTCGCCAGTCTAAGAGTAGGTTTTTCGGGTTTCTTTGCCGCAAGGGCTCCGGCTGCCAGCGCT
Organism: Pseudomonadota bacterium; assembly: GCA_043803345.1. Lineage (GTDB taxonomy): Bacteria > Desulfobacterota > Desulfomonilia > Desulfomonilales > Desulfomonilaceae > CAJBEZ01. The sequence continues at coordinate 3,656 of JAZDKD010000559.1, read as the reverse complement.
ACCTCGGGAGGAATGTCTTTGGGCAAGTAGCCAGGATCCTTGGGCGTCCCAGCCATTGATTTTACCTGGTTGTCAAGATCGTTTAGCTTGGCTTTGAGTTCTGAGTTGTCCTTGGCAAGGTTTTCGGCTTCCTGACGCCACTTCTTATATCCAGGGTCATCTGAATGATTGTATGCTGTGGCTGCGACGTTCTTGTTGCCTAAATGATCCAGCATCCAAAAGAGAAATAGCGTGTCGAATATTCCAAAACTGGGAGCAGTATTGTAAACATGGGGAGGAGGTTGATATCCCTGGGATTTATAGAAGCCATCCCTGTTTCCGTAGTGCGTTTTGTAGTCAAAGCCGGAATATACCTTGCCCTTTTGGTAAAGAGGATTAGACTCGTACTTTGATGAATCCGGATTGAATGGAGCCGCCTTAAATTTTGATTGTTCGGCCTGATACGTCTTCAAAGATTCCTGAGAAGCTTTTTTACGCTGTTCCTGAATGACTTTTTTGTCAAATTTAGAACTACTAGAGAAACCTGAGGAAGAGGTCGACTGGCCAGACGGTTTTGAATAGCCGGATGAGGTCTTATTTCCAGATCCTGTCGTCTGGCTGGATGTAGAACCATGATCAGTAAGGGACGGTTTTGAATAGCCCGTCCCTGTTGGAGCCGCGCCGGTTTGACCTTGCAGACCTGGTTTGGAGTATGGGGAACCGGATGAAGTTTCTTTTAAAGTTGGTTTTGAATATGGAGAGGAAGGTTTTGAGGGAGTTGTAGATGGTTTCGAATATCCTGAAGATGATTCCTTTCCGCCGAACAAACCACCGCCGCTCCGGTTCCATGTTCCGCGGGTAGATGACGACCAGGAGGAACTTTTTCCGAAACTGGAACCGCCGGAAACGCGACCGCCCGATCTTCCTGCGAGAGCAAGTGATTCGCCAACAATTCCGATAAAGAATATTAGTAGGACACTTAAACTCAGGGATTTAGAAAAATGTCTTCCACTCATTGCCAAATCTCCCACGCTCCAACTTATTCCATCCTGTCTGTCATGCTCCAACCATTATGTCAAGCGGTTAGGCCAAAATTAAACCTTAACGGGTTAGGCCTGCAGACGCTCTTTATTTAGATGTTTCATCATGCTATAATTGTATATAAGACAACCTGTTATGGAGGATGTTCATGAAAACTATCCTGACAGCTATGATGGTGTTGGCGCTTGCTTTAAATATGAGCCTTGAAGTCAAAGCTTCAGAGATCTATGACAGATCTTATCAGGGGCCGATGAATATGTATGGGCAGCCCGCTTTAATTATACCACCCAATCAGGCAGGACAAAACTCGTCTCCGAGTGGCAGTCAAGGGCTTCTTCCCATGGCTGTTGATGGACTGTCACAAGCTGGTGGATATCTCTGGAGTTACATGCCGGCTCCTGTGAGAGGCGCTCAGTCTCCATACGCCGTTCCTCCAGGGTCAGGCCAGGTGACTACAAGTTTTGTTCCTGGAACCCGTTGATTTTTATAAAACAAATCAAATTGATAAAACACGTGAGGCTACAGTGCTTTCTGAAAATGAATTGATGCGAGTCCAAAACGTTAGCCAGAGCATGAAACGACCTGTCACGCTTAACGTGAACCTTACGGGCGACGCTGATTTTTTTGAAAATAACCTGGCAAATATAGCTAGGCAACTTTCGGGCGTTTCGCTGAATCGCATCAGTATACAAGAGGGTGGACAAAGCCCATTTCCGGGAAAACCGTCGCTAACCCTTTGCGTGGAGGATCGTTCAAACATTTCCTACATGGTTTTTCCTGAGGGCCCTCAGCTTGATCCTTTTCTGGATGCTGTTTCATGGCTTAGTGAAGGAAGCGATCCACCTGAATTTTCCGGTCAGGACGGCGTCCGGACTCTGACCTTTCCGAGATCCATATTAACTTTTGTGGCGACGGGGTGTCCGCACTGTCCGGAGGCGGTTAGAACTGTTTTGAGGCTTGCGTATGAAAATCTCCAAATCAAGGTATCAATAATCGACGCCTTATATTTTGAGGATATTGCAAGCAAATACAAGGTAAAATCAACGCCTACAATTATAATTGATGACGGTCTTACACTGGTTGGGGGCGTAAAAACCAATGACCTGGTAGAAAAATTGTTAGGTCTCTCCAACGAAGCGGCGATGACAAGTATACTAAAGTCAATGATCGATTCCGGCCGAGCTGAAGACGCTGCGGAATTGATGTGCGATCGGGAGAGGCCGGACGCCATATTGCCGATTTATAAATCTAATGAGTTTTCGCGACGTATGGGAGCCCTTCTCGTCATGGAAGAAGCCCTTGATAGAAATCCCCGTATACTTGATCCAATTTTGAACCAATTGACAGAATTAATGCGTTCTGATGACGTTGGGCTGAGAGGTGACACGGCGTCTATTTTGGGGAAGATTGGAACGAAGGGCGCAGTATCTGCGCTTAAGGACGCTGCGGAAGACCCGAATCCTGATGTGCGAGACGCTGTGATTGAAGCCCTTGAAAACCTACAGCAATCCTGATTCATTTATTCTAGCCGGTTAATGAGTGAAATTATTCTGCCGATATTTCCCCGGTGATCTGGGAGCTTGGGCCGTAAAGCCTGTCTGGATTATTTATGACGCTCTTATTGAATAGTCGAAGATCTCCCTTTACTCCTCAGGAGGTTTTTTGACCCGCAAGACTGAAAAGGTTGATAAGGGAAAACGTTTGTGGTTCAAAATAGTCCTGTTTATTGTGCCCCGCTTAGTGACAGGATATTTTCGGCTAGTTGACCTGACATCGCGTAAGGTTTTTCTAAATTGTGAACATGAAGATCATGTATGTAAGAAAAGGACATTCGCGTGCGCATGTTTCCATGGTACAATGCTGTTTCCCGTCTATTATTGTCGAAGATACCCTGGTGTCGCTATGGTCAGCCGTTCATGGGACGGAGAGATTATCGACAGATCAATTCGCAGGATGGGATATGATACCACAAGAGGATCATCCTCCAGAGGAGGCAAAGAGGCTCTCTGGGAAATGATAGACATGATCAATGAAAAAAAATATTGTTCCGGGCTTGCCGTAGACGCTCCCCGTGGCCCATCGAGAAAAGTCAAAATAGGTATAGTTGTTGTGGCCAAGGAAACGGGCCAGCCAGTTGTCCCGCTGGTAAGTTGGGCGACCAAAAAGATTCGGTTCCGTTCATGGGATTCAATGATACTGCCACTTCCTTTCGGTACGATAGTTATGGCGTTCGGAAAACCCACAACAGTACCGCAGGGACTTGCCAACGAGGGCTACGAGGATCTTAGGCTGGAGATTGAAAGGGAGATGCTGCAAATTCAGGAACAGGCTGAAGAAAAGGTCAAAGAAATATTAGGTGGTAAGTGCTACTAACAATCGACGTCTTAGCCCAAATCCGAGGGGTTCCATAATTAAACTTTGAAAAAGTAAAGTGTTCCATTGCCAGGGAAATGATGTGAGAGGCTTGTTGGTTTCAAAAAGGGGCCTTATCAAAACCAAGACCCCTTTTTTGTAGAATTGATCTATTTGAGTTGAACTGACTGCTGGGCCTCATTTACAGGCCTTTTTGATGTTTTGGCGCTTTTCTTCCCAGATGGTTTATTTCCCACCTTATCGTCGTCTCCGGAGGTTTTGTC
>JAZDKD010000558.1:0-4299 GCA_043803345.1 Pseudomonadota bacterium | reverse complement strand
CTAACGCCATGTGGATGCAGAGACATTCCAAGGGAGCCGGCGCTATCTTCAGGGGTAAGATCCTTTATCCCATGATATACGGCATGGCCTCCCTGATTGTTTACAAGGACGGTTCAATTGACGTTCGTGAGTGGACACCTGATATTCCCGTGGAGCTAGTTCAGGACGCCAGGCAATTAAGACATTTGATCGTTAAAGATGGAATGGTAGTTCAGTCTGTGTTACGCAAAGGCAAACTGGAAGATTCGGAAATAGGTTTGGGCTTCCTGCTTGGTGGCGGTGGAAAAGATCTGGATGGAAAACACGCATGGTTCGTAGCTAATCGCAGCGCATTCGGAGTCAGGAAGGATGGGAACCTCGTGTTTGCCATTGGCCATCACATAGGTAGCAAGGATCTTGCCAAAGCGCTCGTTCTGGCTGGATGCGAACGTGGGCTTCACGGAGACGCCAATCCGGATAACATCGTGGCAAATCTTTATATCAGAGATACCTTTGGCAACATGGTTAGAAAAGTCAAGTTGTCCCCTGAACAGGCCAATTACACACTGAACAGATATGACGACAGTTATACCAAAGATTTTTTCGCGTTCTTCTTGAAAGAGGGAACACCCTCGACAACTTCTGCAATGACCCGTCGTTCGGGCCCATCTGTTAAGAGTAATCAATAAATGAGCAGAAAACTTTTCAAAATATTTATTTTATGTTTGACGTGTACGGTCTTACTTGTAGGGCCGGCGAATTCAGCGAAGAAGACTACTGGTCAAAATGCCTCAGGCGATGAAGTGAAATCCTCCGAATTGACCCGCATTGCAATCTCAAAAGCTAATTCAGGAAATTACAGTGAGGCCATCAACTTTTTCGAGGCCTCGATCAAAGCGTCAGGAAAAAATCAGCTCGCGTATTTCAATCGTGGCAAGGTTTTCATGATTCTGGGTAGATATGACAAAGCAATCGGGGATTTTGACAGGGCTCTTAAAATAGGGCCGGAAACAGATTCGTTGTATGTCGCCAGGGGGATGGCTTATAGGCTTTCCGGCGATTTTGCGCGCGCGGTCAAAGATTTCACCAAAGCCGTGGATGTTGATCCAAAAAATACCAATGCTCTTATTAATAGAGCTGCGTTGTATTTTGATATGGGGGAACACGAGAGCGCACTTCAGGACCTGGATAGGATTCTTAAGCTTGATTCCAAGTCTTTCAACGCTCTAGGCAACCGGGCCTATATCCTGGAACAGTTGGGAAGATACGATGACGCGGTGAAAGACCTGGGATCTATTATCGCAATTGATCCAGACAACACTATGGCGCTCAAACACCTTGGACACATTTCACGACAAAAAGGTGATTTAGATAAGTCGATCCGATGGTATCGAATGGCTCTAAAATCCGAATCTTTAGACAAAGTGAAATCTAGAATTCAGGAAGAAATTCGGGAACTGGAAAGTAAGATGGGGGCTTCTCGCTAAACGGCCCTTTGTCTTTACTGTCGATATACATAACCTTACAGCACTTGATTGAAGTCTATTATTATTTCATTCTGTGTTAAAATCCAGGTTACGCAAGAGAATAGATCTCAACGCAACTTTTTACGGTTGAAAAATTAATAATTTGATATCCGCATTGAGAAAAAGTTGACTTGCCAATCAATTTCTGTTCTATTTATCTTGACTCAGAGCCGTTTTCTTCTCTAATATTATTAACTCCATAGGTATGGCGACGTTTGGTTCGTTCTCAACAAATCATATAGACATCAGCCCTTTGTTGGCTCTATGGAATGGGTAATATGAGGGACCGACTGTCCCCCGAAAATTTTCGCGCAATGATCACGTTATCGGATCCGATTTGAAAGGAGAGCAAGAAGTGAAATCCCTAGTATGTCTTAAACAGGTCCCTGATACAGAGACTCAAATCAAGGTTAACGCTGAAGGTTCAGGAATAGTTACGGATGGCATTAAATATGTCATCAATCCCTATGACGAATTTAGTGTTGAAGAGGCATTAAAACTCAAAGAGAAATTCAAGGCTGGTGAGGTGGTAGTCCTGAGCATCGGTCCGGACAGATGTGTGGAGGCCATACGAACTGCGCTGGCCATGGGAGCCGATCGAGGCGTTCACGTATGTGATGGTCTTGTCAACAACGGTGATCCTTTTGTGATAGCCCAGACACTAGCAGCCGCAGCCGGATCCATGGAATATGACATAATATTTTGCGGACACAGGGCTATTGATGACGATTTTGCCGAAACTGGCGCAATGCTTGCGGAATTGCTAAAGATTCCTCAAATTACGCTAGTTACAAAAATTGAAATTTCCGCAGACAAAAAGACTGTCACTTGTGAAAGAGATATCGAGGGTGGAAAGGAAACAGTTGAGGCCCCCCTACCCTGCGTCGTTACGTCTCAAAAGGGTCTCAACGAACCTAGATACGCATCATTGCCGGGAATCATGAAAGCTAAGAAAAAACCTGTGGACAAAAAGACCGTCGCCGATCTCGGGATTACTCCTGACACCAAGCTAGTTGGCAAAAATTTTTCTATGCCGTCTTCGCGTCAGGCAGGCCAGAAATTTGAAGGCATGGAACCACAGGAAGCGGCTCAGACAGTCGTCAAGGCTTTGAGGTCAGAATCTAAGGTTATTTAACAAGATATTAATTTTTAATAGGCTTACTAAATATGGAGGCTTTAATAAAATGTCTAAGGTTTTGATATATGCAGAAATAAAGGCAGGAAAGATCAAGAAATCCGCATTCGAATTAGCCAGCGAAGGCAGGAAACTGGCGGACACTCTTGGCGGAGACCTTGGTGGAATTCTCATAGGAGCGAACGTAGAATCTTTCGCCCCGGAGTTAGCAAAATTCGGAGTTGACACCGTTTATGCGGTGGAATCGGCCGAACTGGAAAATTACAATTCAGAATATTACGCTCAAGCGCTCGCGCATGTCATAAACGAAACCAAACCTGAAATAGTCTTGATGAGCCACACGATGCAAGGAAAAGATCTGGCTCCGAGAACCGCCGCAAAATTGGGGACCGCTGCAATGGCGGATTGCGTGTCCTTCAGGCTTGAAGGTTCAACACTAATAGGAAAGCGTCCAATGTACGCGGGTAAATGCTTTGCCGAGTGGTCGGCCGCCTCTTCTCCTCAAATTGCGACGGCAAGACCAAATGTCCTGGAAGTCGCCGAAACCCCAAAGGCGGGGACTGTGTCAAAGATCGCTTTCAGTCCTGATACAGGGCGTTCAACCTACGTAACAAAAGACCTCAATCTGGATACCAGCGGCAAAGTGGACCTCACTGAGGCGGAAATTATTGTTTCAGGCGGCAGGGGAATGGGTGGCCCAGATTATTCGCTTTTAGAGGAAATGGCTGCGATATTTGGCTCCAGGGCTACCATAGGCGCGTCCAGAGCAGCCGTAGACGCTGGATGGCGAAAACACTCCGACCAGGTCGGCCAAACTGGAAAGACTGTCACGCCTAATCTGTACATAGCCTGCGGAATCTCCGGTTCGATTCAACATCTGGCTGGTATGGGATCTTCAAAAGTCATAGTTGCCATCAATAAGGATACCGAAGCGCCTATCTTTACCAAAGCCGATTACGGAATCGTTGGAGACCTATTCAAGGTACTTCCTGAATTCAACAAAGAGTTGAAAGCAATTCTGGCTGAATAAATATTTCCCCTCAAAATATGGCGGTGGGATATTCCATGTCCCACTGCCCACTGCCCACCACCCAGCTTTGTCACAACAATTCATCAACAACAATTTGGCCTTGATTTCGGATCCATAATCGCCATATTTTATGGTAATTGGGATTGTTGAATTTCCAACCTTTATTAGGAATATGGATTTACAATATGGATCAAATTGCTGACTGGTGCAAAGTAGCCACTGACTATCTCCCCGAGAACTCCTCGTGTCGTGTGTTAAACATCCTTGAAGATACTACCGATTTCTATCAGGTCAATTATGGGGACGTCATACTTCTGGATGGTATCGGATACTTGGTGATGGGAACGGAAACGGAAAAAAAGTTTGGGCTGGAAGGTGAGCCAAAACCTTGGGTAAAAGGTGGAATAGACCTAACGACTGGGGCGAAAAAAGTCATAAAGTTAGAATTCAAGGAAGAGTTCCAATGTCGCATCCATGGACTCAAATTTTCCTGCATGAGAAATCCCGCAAAAGAAGCTCGTATCCTTGACAAAGTTTGGGGGAAACCTGATTTTATGCAAGGAATTCATGGCGTAGACATCGCAGGCAACAACGTCAGGGTTGTTGACAGAATATTTGGAGCCAGCCTG
>JAZDKD010000557.1:0-12628 GCA_043803345.1 Pseudomonadota bacterium | reverse complement strand
CATCCAAAGGAATTTTGACAGAAAGTTTACCTTGTTCATCCAGAATTGATTCTCCTGATTCGAGGAAGAGAGTCTGTTCCTCCTGATTTCCAAAGAAATATGTTTCGAAGCCAGGCACTGAATTGGTTACCGGAGCCAAATCAGCCTTCCATCTAACTTTACCGTGACGAACCGGACCACCGGCAAAATATGTGGAAGTTATCTCTGTCCGCAGAAACTCCTCCTCACCTTTGATACCGACAAATTTCGGCAGTGGTTTTTGTTCTCTGTGAAACGTCAGTGAAACGTAGTGTCTGCTCTCTCTGTATTCCTGAACTGAGAAGTTCTTTGTGAAAACATTCTTGTCTGCAGTCTTGTTCGAGAATACGCTTTTTATTGTATAATTCCCAACAGGCCAGTAAGTTTCTAACTTCAATGTGTCCCAGCATGAGCCAAATTCATTCAATGACTGGTCCCGGCTGTAATAAACGTCTCCTCTGGGACCAATGACCTGGATCTTCACGTCGGTTTTTTCGGGGACTTTTATGGTGTTGTCTTTGAACATCCTGGAAATAAATTTGAAATGAACTTCATCTCCCGGTCGATAAATGGCTCTGTCGGTAAAAACCAAACCCGTTTTTGTTCCATCGACCTTTTCAGCCTTGTCCCCTGAAGCGCGAGCCGTTGGCTTAATCTTGAAAGATTCGATATCAACGGCGCACGAGTCGTCCTTATTTGCCGCAACCAGCCAGGAAATGTTTTCCAAATGAAGAGGTGAAGATTTCGCGGATAGTTCATTTCCCAAGTCCAGTTTGAAATTGACAAATTCGCCTTTGTCCTTGATCAATACCAGGCCATTTTCGTCGGACTCGCCAACATCAAAGGCTTCCCCATTCTTGGTAACCACTGCGATATCAACACCCTGAACCGGTTCGCCCGTGTGCAGTGAAGTCACCCACAACAATAGGGAGTTTGTGGAAATCTTATAGCTTATCGCCAGATCAGTCGCCTGTATCAACCTTGTCGCAGGGGAAACATCCGAATCATCGGACGCGGCAAATTTGACAAACCACGCTCCACCTTTTTCCGGTGACTTTCTGAAGGACATGGGAGCCGAAAATATGACGGACTTGTCGGCTGCTTCTGGAGCGAAGAAAACCTCCTTATCCTCCTGAAACTCTGTGATTTCGAAACAGTTATTTTTTGAATCAAATCCGGACTTTTCAATTGCGGTTCGCCAGGAATCCAAATAGTTTTCTAAGTTACCAATTTCTTGATTGATATCCCTAGCCACTTGAGCAATCAATATTGGCGGAATTCTGCTGAGTTCGCATCTTATTTGTGAAACGCCGGAAAGTCTCACAGGCAATAACTGGCGGCTTCTCAGTTCCAAGATTGAGTTCTCTGATTGAAAAGCTATTTCACGGTTAAGACCTGGACCAGCAAACTGAAACTCATTCTGGGCAAAAACAGATGTTCCTCCGTTGGCGGGAACCTGCAATACTTGAATAATGTAATTCTGGTCCTTTATGAAATTCCCCGATATCTCATAAGCGTCCAAATCGTTACGGCGAATCTTGAGATCATGTACTCCAGGATCAATCTTGATGGCGTTGCGCAGGTCATTTTCCGAGACTGAGCGGGACAGGAGAATCTTGACTCCTCTATCATTCGTTGATTTGAAATAAGTCTCTAGCCCTGTAACGGATATTTGTTCCACTGATAAAAAATCGTAAATGAAAGGTTTCGCTAACGTCTTACTCCCTAAGACATCACTCAACCCCTTCTTGATTCGTAATGATATCGTGGTCGGCTGGGGGTTTATTTTTCTGGGCGTTATGACAAATGTCCGGGATGATTTCTCCTGGCTCTGATCGTTACCCATGGAAATATCGTAGTCAATTTCCTTTCCGTCCGCTAACACTTTGAGAGCTTGTTTCAGGTTGACCAAATACACTGGCGCGCTGAAATTAATACGCGCCGCCCAACTGCCGGCGGAAGTTCCCTGGCTTGAGAAGTCACGGTAAGCGTAAACAGTGAACTGATCCGCCCAAACCGGCTGATTTAAAGCAAACAGCAAGACTCCAATGATTGAAGCCATTACAAATCTCGACCAAATCTTTGGCGGAATCATGTGATTTTTCTCCATGACAAATTTGAAAATTCGACCATTGGTCAGAACTTCAACGGATCAGCATCCTTCTTAGTCCCTGATGAAGGCGTTAATCTACCAACCCCAATAGTAATCCGGATTATATTCGGACAATGGTTTAAAATAAAGTTAAGATTAATTTTGAAGGGAATTTTAAAAAAATATCAAATGGTATCTACGGGACTATTTTTTGCCAATTCGCCACGTGCTTTTTGGTGTCAAAACCGGCGCTGTCACTCGAAGCGCCGGATCGATTGAATATAATCCTATTCTTCCCCTGCTCGACCGTACGGCCCCTCAGTCGCGTCCTCTCTCCACATGCCAATTCTTAAGCCCTGAGTTTCCCTTATTTTTTCGTAATGATCCATTTCTTCCTGACAACGAACACATAGAGGCGCTGCCGGAAACAATCTGAGGCGCTGTTCCGGAATTGGCTCGCCACACTCCTCGCAGAGACCATAATCCCCCAGCCTGATCCGTTCAAGAGCGTCTTCTATCTCTTTGAGTTGCCTGTGCTGACGCATTGAGATTTTTGCATCCAGCTCACGCGATATTTCGCCTGTAGCCAGGTCAATTTCATCTCCCTTTTCAATTGCGTCAATATTTCTACCAACTTTTATAGACGCCAGCATATCCAATAAAACCTGCTTGGGTTGAAAAGTTTTTGATTTAGCCGCTTCTTTGGGTTGTTCCGGTTCCGAGATTGGTTGGGCGGCAACCACAGGTTGAGGAATCGGGGTAGGGGCAGGCTCTGGGCGTGGATTGGAAAGCGGCTCCGGCAAACGAGTTCTTTTTCGCCCTGCGGTTCCTTTTTTTAGTCCAGGTTCGAGGATTCTGTACAAATTTTTGCCATCTTCAATCTTTCTCTCAATCTGGCCCTTTTGAACCTTGCCTCTAACACTATTTGGAACGATTCCCAGATACGCGGATATTTCTTCTCGAGTCATCCACATTGTGGTTTACTCCCGTAAAACAGATTTGAGATGCGGTCAAAGAGCAAACGTTAGCGAACTCTTGGCCGCGCCTACCAATGGGAGCGAGAGATTACACTCTAAAAGTTTGGGTGTCAAATGTTTTTTTGAGACAGTTTAGCGCCGAGGCGGATGAGGATTACTGCTTTCATTCAAAGCGCTGACTGTCGGCATGATATGGTCTCCATAGACCAAGCTTACGGTTGCTTCAACGGTTGCATTTCTTAGGGTGTGACAAGTTAGAACTATTCTCACCATAAACTTCCCGACCAGCGCTTGGATGATTGGGCCTGTGGGAATATATCCAAAACCTGATCGATCAGACCCTTTGGAGCATCGACTTTGAGCCTATTCTCCACATCACCCAGTAGTTTGGATACATAGTCTTTGCTGGTTTTCTTTTCCAAGAGACTTAACGAAGTCCTAAAATCGGCCTCTGCCGCTCCTAGGTCACCTTTATCCTTAAAAGCTACCCCCCTGTTCGCAAATGCTAGACCATTTTTTGGGTCCAGTTGTATTGTCTTGGTAAAGGCTTTGATAGAATAGTCAAATTGCTTGGCAAGTAATAACGACTCTCCCAACGTGTAATAGAGACCGGCGACATTATTAGCCGAGGGATCCAGATTTATGGTTTGAGCGTAATCCTTAGCGGCCTCGACGTGTTTGTTGAGTTTCCTGTAAGCTTCAGCCCTGTTTTTGAGTGCGTTTAAGTTGACCGGCTTTACTTGCAACGCTTTGGTCAAGTCATCGACGGACTTTTGATACTCACCTTTAGCCATGTATATTTTTGATCTCTCCAGCAGTGAGTCAAAATCATCAGGATTCATCTCGATCGTTTTGGAGAAATCACTGAGCGCCTCGTCGTTTTTGCCAAGTTCAGACAATAGGATCGCTCTCTTGTAAAATAATGTTGGGTCAGCGGACTGAAGTTCGATCAAAGAGTTATAATCGATCAGAGCCGCTTGTTTTTTCCCCAACTTTAGATTGGCCTCAGCCCTCGCTTTCAAGGATTTTTCATCTTTGGGATTTGACTTGAGTACAAGGTCCAGATCCTGCACGGCGTTTTGCCAATCATCCATCAAGAACCTTGAATAACCCCTGTTTTTTAAAGCATCTATATTCTCAGAATCCAGTTTAAGAACGCGGTTATAATAATCGATCGCCTGTTCAGGCTTTGAAGATTCCAGGGCAATGTCGCCTAAATTGAGCCAAGCTGACGCATTCCGACTGTCGAATTCTACGCTCCTTTGTAAATCGGATTCAGCTTTTTCTTTCATGCCTAATTTGAGATACGCTGACCCCCTTAAGAAGTAAGTGTCCCCATCTTCATTATTGCTCTTAATAGCTGCTGTAAGATCTCTGACGGCTGACTCGATTTTTCCAAGGTAAAATTCAGCTTCTCCTTTGGCGCGCATCACCCCGGGATATCCCGGAGATCTTTTTTCCACTCCAATCAGGTCACCCAGCGCTTTATCATAAATCTTTCGATGCGCATATATTAGACCCCGGCCATAGAGTGGTTCGACCAGATCTGAATTTAACTCAATAGCCTTTGAAAAATCGGCCAGCGCTTTGTCCTCCAGTCCCTTTGATCTGTAGGCGACACCCCTGTAAAAGAAAGCTTGAGCGTCCTTCGGCGCTCGTTCGAGATAAATACTATACAACCTTATCGCTTCATCTACGTTTCTTTTCCACTGGGCCTCTAAGCCTTGAGTAAAAACGGACTTGTCATCCTGCGTGGCAGCGTTGCAAAGGCAGGTGAAAGCCCCAAAGGTTAAAAGAAAAACGACTAAGAAAGACTTTGATGTTAACACTGAACCCAATAATCTTCTCGACAGGGTATTGGTTTCGGACGATTTAATTTCCGGCAAGTTTTCAAACATGTTGAAGTTTGGCAGTGTTGTCATGAGTTAATCACGATACGCTATTCTTGTCCGAAGACAATTTCTTGGCCCTGGAAAAATCCGCAGACGCTCTGGAAACATCCCCCAAAAATTCGTAAACAATTCCCCTGTTAAAATATGAATCGCCATTCTTTGGGTCTAACTCTATGCTCCTGGATAGCGCTTGCGCCGCGTCGAGAAATTTTCCCTGTTTTCCCAGAACCACGCCCAGTTGCATATACGCCAAAGCGTCATCCGGTTTTATCGACACTAATTTTTTGAGAAAATTGATCGCCGAATCGTAATCGCCCGATTCTTGGTTGCTCTCAGCCAAAACTGCTGCGATCTCAGGATTGTTTGGATCTATTTTGTAAGCTTCCTGAAAATCCGACACAGCTTTCTTTTTGTCTCCGATCTCCAAATAGCATTTTCCTCTGTATGTCAAAACGGTCGCCGACAGACCTTCAAGTTCTAAAGCTTTCGAAAAATCCCCAATTGCCTTGACGCAATCTCCGGAAGACCTGAGCATCCATCCTCGGTTGGCGTAAGCCCTGGCGAGATCGGGACTAAGAGTTATCGCTTTTGAAGCGTCCCTTATTCCTTCATTGATGTTACCCTTTGAGAAGAACAACCACCCCCGGTTGTTGTAAACGTCCGGATGATTTGGATTCAGCTTGGCCGCTTGATTATAGTCTTCCAATGCCCTGTCAAGATTCTTGTTCCTGAAATGGGCGTTCCCCCTCTGAAAAAATGCCAGTTCGTATTTTGGGTTCAGTTCTATGGCTCTGGTCAAATCCGAGATTGCGCCATTTTTATCGCCAAGCTTTAGCAGAGCCGCTCCCCTGTTATAATAGGCAAGGGAATAGTCAGGGTTTAATTCGATCGAACGATTGAAGTCAGGGATAGCCTTTGAAACATCACCTTTCTGAACAAGCGCCCAGCCTCTATTGTTGTAAGAGTCGGGATCAGTAGGATCAAGTTCAAGTGATTTGGTGAAATCACCTATAGATTGATCCAGATCTCCCTTACCATAGTATGCGTTGCCACGATTGTAGTAGGCTAGAGAGTATGATGGATTAAGTTGGAGCGCTTTCGAATAATCTTTGATGGCCTGCTCAAATGAACCCTGCCTGTAATATGCGCTTCCTCTGTTGTTGTAAGCAGTCTCCATCTGAGGGTCAAGTTGAATGGCCTTAGTATAGTCATCAATTGCGCGTGCCGTATCTCCCAATTTCTCGAGGCTTAATCCCCTTCTGAAATATACCTCCGATGTAGATATTCCGGCCTTTATGGCTTTCGTGAAATAATCCAGTGATTTTGAATACTCCCCTGCCCTGTAGGCCAGCTTTGCGTTTTCGTAAAAATCTTCAGCATATTGTGATTGTATCTCACCAGGAAGAAGCATAACCACGAATAATAAGCCGGTAATTAATGTAGATTTGGAAAAAGCTTTCATCGTTGTACATGATCGAATTAATATTTTACATTATTAATCTTATCATAATAAATAGATACTTGTCTATTCTAAAGTTACTTATAGACTTGTTTCCTTGTGTCCAATTCGACAATTTTGGGGCTTACATTACTTCTTCTCACAGAAATTGTTAATAATAATGACATGTTCCCCGTGTGTTTGTTCCGCTTATGAAGGAAATTCAGACGTGCTTAAATAAGGAAATATTTACAAGTCGAAATACCGATGTTCAAAATGTTCGTTGAGGCTGGAATCATTGCTGAAAGGCTAATTTTAGGCAACATGTTGACAGTATTTTGGAACTAGGATTGCAGCAAGAGACCTGCCATAGCAGCCGTCATGAATCCCGCAAGCAGGCCGGCCAAAAGAGCTTTGAGGCCTAAGCCCGCTATTTCCGATCTTCTTTCGGGCGCAAGAGCCGACAATCCTCCGATCAAGATAGCAAGACTTCCAAAGTTGGCAAAGGAACACAGGGCGTAAGTCATTATCATTGTCCCACGCGGTGAGATTGAGCCTTCCGAGACCATTATTTTGAGATGGCTGTAAGCTATCCATTCATTAAAAAATGTCTTCAACGCAAGAAGTTCTCCGGCCTTGGCGCAATCTGCCCATGGAGTTCCGATCAGAAAAGCCACCGGAGCGAAAAGATATCCGCCGAGATTCTCGAAAGAGGTCCCGAAGGTCCCCAGGCCTCCATTAATCAAGTTGATGCACGAAACAAACGCCAGCAAAACGGCTGAAATAGTGGCGGTTAGTTTCAGGCCGTCTATTGCTCCATTCGCGGCTGATTCGACCAGACTGTGATCCTCGGACGTAATGTTTCTCCAACTCCATGCGCCCTGAGTCTCCGGAGTTGAAGTCTCTGGTAAAAGCATTTTGGATATCACTAAGCCGGCAGGGGCATTCATTATGCTTGCGGCAAGGATGTGTCCCGCCTTGGCGCCAAAGACCCCAACATACACTGCCATTACAGATCCTGCTATCGTAGCCATGAAACAGGTCATCACAGTGAACAACTCTGATTTTGTGAGTTTTCCCAGGACATTCTTGAGGGCTGTGGTCACCTCAACGCCCATCATCACAAACATTGCGGCCGCCATTGTTTCCGCCCCTGATGTACGCATTGTTTTTTGCATTAATCTCGCCAGAACGTACATCGTCGCAGGCAACACCCGAAGGTAATTAAGCATCCCCATAATAGAACTGACAAATATAATGACCGCGCCCATGGACAATATAGTAAAATCGACATTGCCCGCGAGTGCTCCAAAAAGGAATCTGGAGCCGGTCGAGGCGCAATAATTTAATCCCTCGAAAACATACTGAGCAATTGCGAACACTCTTTCAGGATAAGTTTTTAAAATGAGTATCCCGAAAATGAACTGCAGAAAGATACCCCAGAAGACCTGGGGCCAAACTATCGCGCGGCGGTTACTGGAAAAGACAAAGCAGACCCCAACTATTAAAATTATTCCCACTAGACTTGTCATTCTTGGAATCATCATTGGCACATTAGAATGTAAATTTGGGGGTGTCAATTTGTGATTAGTTCGAACGGGCGAGTATCCACATTGTCGGTCCACGGTCAGTCTGTTGCAATAACAATTTCATTTGAATGATTCTTGATCTATATATGATTAGCGTTTAAGGGGTTCCCTATTTTCAGTGTGCACGCCGAACACTCACAGGACAATCAATGGGACTGAAATCAAGGTTGATGCTGTTAGGCTCGAAATTGTCGACTCCGGAGACCATGTTATTAGGAGGATTCGCTTTTGCTATATTGATCGGCGCTATCTTGCTCACAACCCCATGGGCCGCTCATCCGGGCAGAGTAAATTTCGTGGACGCTCTTTTCACGGCGACCTCCGCAGTTTGCGTCACAGGGCTCATTGTAGTTGACACAGGGGCAGATTTTACTTTTTGGGGTCAGGTGATAATTTTGGTCTTGATCCAGCTAGGGGGACTCGGGATTATGACCTTTGCCGCCCTCGCTTTTCAGATGCTGGGCCGAAGAATGTCTTTGCAATCTCAGGCAGTGCTCCAGGAAACTCTGTTTCAAAAAGACCTGGGAAGCCAATTTCACCAAGCCTTCAGAACCATCATTGTGTTGACTCTAGTCATAGAGGGGCTAGGCATCATCTTCCTGGTCTTTTTTTTGTCCCAATCGATGGACCCTGCCCAGGCTTTTTTCTCTGCGATATTTCACTCGGTGTCCGCTTTCTGCAATGCCGGTTTTTCACTGAGTAACGATAATTTAATGGGGTTGAGAGATAACCATGGAGTGCTGTTTGTAATCATGACTCTCATAATACTCGGAGGACTCGGCTTTTCAGTATTGCATGAAATTTGGTCAAATCTCCGAAGCTCCTCAATTGGTCTGCGCGCCGCTAAATCTCGAGCTTTTTCACTTCATTCCCGAGTCGTGCTATGGGTGTCAACCGTCTTGGTTGTCGGCGGAACCTTCTTTTTGATAGCATTCGGTCTAACCCCTGATGAAAATTCCTGGTCCGAAAAGATTCTAGGCGGATTGTTTCAATCGGTTACTTCGCGTACTGCGGGTTTCAATTCTGTCGACATTGGAAAACTTCCCTCCGCCTCTCTATTTATCCTCATTATTCTCATGTTTATTGGTGGCTCTCCTGGATCTTGCGCAGGAGGCGTAAAGACTTCATCAGTGGCCATATATCTCGCCAGACTCGTCGCTGGATTACGAGGGAAAAGCGATGTTCAGCTGGGAGACAGACGGCTGCCGCACGAACTTGTCAGCAAAACTGACCTTCTTATGGCATTGGCTTTATTCTGGAATATAATTGGGGTCTTGATATTATTGACTACGGAGTCCAGACTTCAATTAGATTCGTTAAGTTTGATCTTCGAACAAGTGTCGGCATTTGGAACAGTTGGCCTGTCTACAGGACTAACCCCAAACCTTTCTGTTTATGGAAAATTGTGGTTGGTATGCACAATGTTTGTTGGTAGATTGGGGCCACTGAGTGTTGCCTTTTTCATGGTTCCAAAGACAACGGTTAGAGTAAAATATCCCCAAGGGACAGTGATGATCGGATGAACAAGTCCACTAAACTCATATGTGTCATTGGCCTGGGGCAGTTTGGCAGTGAACTGGCCAGAGAGCTGGCAAAGTTCGCTGAAGTTATCGCATTGGATTATGATGAGATTCGAGTGAATTCAATAGTTGACGAGGTTCAGCGCGCCAGAATTTTGGACGCAAAGGATTTTACCGCGTTGAGTTCGGTAATTACGCCGGATTTCGATGAAGCCATAGTCAGCCTAGGAGAAAGCATGGAGGCCAGCATTCTTTGCACTCTCCATCTCAAGAAAATTGGTATCAAGAAAATACGGGCGAAAGCATTCAGTGAAGATCACGCTAATATTCTCATAGCTGTAGGGGCCACAGAGACTATATTTCCAGAAAGGGAAACGGCGAGACGAATAGCTTCGCAAATTGTTAACCCGAATTTACTCGATTTCATACCACTTGCAGAAGACTTTGAAGTCATGGATGTTGGGGTTCCTGACTCGTTTTATGGGAAAAACTTGAAGGAACTCAAATTGAGGGAGCGTTTCGGGGTTTTTGTCATAGCTGTAAAGGAACTTGTCCCGACGAGATTTGTCTTCATGCCAGGTCCGGATTTTATTGTTAAACCAAGCGACATACTCGTCATGATTGGGAGGCAGGCCGATCTGGCGCGAATCCAAGAAAGCGCTTCAGATTGAGAGATCGGTCAATCTTTTTGATTTTCTTTTAATGTCACTCGATATTGTTCGTAAACAGGATGCAATTCGGAAAGCGTGTATGATTGGGCTTGATACTTGGTTTGCAACCACTCTGTGAATGTCCTTAATCTCTTTATGAAAGCTTGAACAGCCTCCTTCGTCGGGTTGAGAGGATTCATGCCCGGCGCAAGTTCGGATGAATGGAAGAAAATTGTCACACATTCTCCTCCTCGTGACCGGTGCAGTCTTACTCCGGTCTTTGCGACATTTAGATTGACCCACGCCGGCTGAACGGCAATTGACGCAACATTCATGGCCAGCCATTCGGTCGCCTTTTCCGGGAAAACCCTAATCCTCGACAATAAATCGATGCCGTTCATAACCCCCTTGAAAATTGGCAGTATTGTGATGGGCGCTTCCAGGACCGATGATTTTCCCTTTTCCAGTGGATTCAAGGAATTTGGAAAGTACGGGTCAGATGGAGCGATCAAATGATCGGGGCCACCGTAGGATTTTCTCAACGGTGAAACGCTGCTGTCAACTTTGACTCCCATTCGTTCCAAAACCCGAAACATTTTTGGGCCCAAATTGAAGCGGCCCATTCTAAAAGAAGTTGGTATCGATTTTCCATCGGATAGGGATTTGAACAATGAGCTGGTCTTAGCCTCTAAAATATCAGTGGACATCAATTCGGACGGTGTCGGCTGCGGCCCTGAATCAAAGACAATGGGAGGCGTGTTCCAATGATGAAGGTGTGCCCCAATTTCAGCCTTCCATTTGTCTTTAAGACTGAAAATCTTTTTTAAATACTCTTCTTTTTTAGCAACTTGGTATGAAACAAGAAGTGTTGGTCTTACGTTTAGTTCAAGAAATATTGAATCAAGAGAGTCCAACTCAAACACATTGGAAGCCGAGGATTCTTCCCTAAGATACTTGCCGCTGAACAATCCTTCTTCTTCGACATCAATTGTAACCAACAGTTTCATTTTACTTTCGGTTCATTAGGAGGATTTGCTATCTTGAAAATCTTAGCGAGAAAGTTTTCCTTGGCGAGTTTCAATAGAAAATAAGCCCCGGCCAAGCCCAGTATCAAGACTCCAATGTCAAGAAAAGTCAGGCTGGAGAGTTTAGTTTCGTCAAGAATGATTATTTTTCTTGCCAACGCCATCAGGGCTACCAGAATTATTATTTCAGCCCTTATAATGCGTTTTTCATGGAAGGAGTAAATGGTTTCCAGTAACTCCAACCCGATGAGAACCAATAAAAACATACCGAACAAATCAAGAAGTTCATGGGTATCCAGAATCAAAACCGGGGGCGAGATAACATCCATGATGATAAGCCAGCCAACATCCAAGAGAGACAACAATATTACGATGCCCATCATGATCATGAGAGCATAACTGACAAATCTTTCAAATTTCACGATTAACAGTTTAATATTCATCTTATCCATCTAATCGTATCCGAACGCAGCGGTAATTCTGAATTCCCCTCTATCAAAAAACAAGACCCAAAACGACAATGACGCCACCCCCGCGTCTCTGAATATATGGAACAGGCCAATCCGTCCAGTCGATTCTGTTGAGGATGAAAAACATCCACAATCTATGTCAAGTCCTACGGAGTAGGCATAGATAATCGCCCCAAGGAAAACCAGCATCATTGATGACGTCAGCAAGGCCGAGGCTCTAGTCTGTATTCCCAGTATCAGAAAAGCCCCACTCACTAATTCCAACCACGGAAGAGTCAACGCAACAATGTTGCTAAACGCCGGCGGAATCAATCCATAATTTCGGATTGAGCCTGCAAATTCTTCAGGATCTAATATCTTATGAGCGCTGGCGTATATAAAAACTAAGCCGACAACCAGCCTTGATATCAACGTTATCCACCTCATTTTACCTGACCCTTCTTATCTTTTTGACCGGTTTTACTTTTCGGTGGCTAGTCCCTTCTTTTCCCACGCAATATAACCTTCTTTCATTATGACGATGTTTGAATAACCAAAATCTATCAGAAAAGCGGAAATTTTTTCAGCCATGTCACATTCTGGTCCGTAACAGTACAAAATGAGTTTCGTGTCATGAGTTATAAAAGGTTCGACAATTGGAAACCTGTTTTCTTTCTCCTCTGGCGATAGAAATAACGCCCCAGGAACATGCCCCAGCATGAAATCTTTTTCTTCCCGAGTGTCGATAAAAACAGCCCGAGGGTCATTGACCCATTTGTGAGCCTCTTCAATGGTTACAAAAGGAATTCTTTGGCCTGATATTGTAACCTCCGACGCGTGAGCATAGAACCAGGGAATGGGTTTTGATCGAACCAGGTTCGAACCCAATCCTATGATTAAACACACCGAAGCTATCAAAGCGGCTCCAAGAACAATACGATAAATCTTATACATATTAAATTCCTATAAAGTACAATG
>JAZDKD010000556.1:0-6988 GCA_043803345.1 Pseudomonadota bacterium | reverse complement strand
CTGTAAAAATGTTTTGGTCGATCTTGTCGCTCCGGAAGCATTTATAGTTGTTGAAACGGCGAAAAGCTATAAAATGACGCAAAACCCGAAGTTTGAAAATGTATTTTCCAGAATTTATGGATCTTCGCTCGTGCAAATATTCAAGTTTTCTAAAGCAGGGGCAAGATTCAACATGGAGTCGAACTAAGACTATGGGTAAAAAGATAGCTGTTTATCCTGGAACCTTTGATCCATTTCATAATGGACATTTGGAAATTATCCGACGAGCTATGGGAGCCTTTGATCATATTATAGTGGCTTTGGGAATGAACCCCGAGAAGGAAACCCTGTTTTCTTTGGAAGAGCGCCTGGACATGATCAGCAAGAGTGTTAATGGGGACCAGAGGATTTCAAGTGACAGTTTTGAAGGACTGTTGGTTAGATATGCTGAAAAAAGGAAGGCATGCGCTATAATAAGAGGATTAAGAGCTGTTTCGGATTTTGAATACGAATTCCAACTTGCTCTGATGAATCGAAAACTAAGTCGGAAAATTGAAACATACTTTCTGATGACAGCTCACAGATATTTGTATGTGAGCTCGCGAATAATAAAGGCCACTGTTTTTGCTGGGGGCTCTCCTGAAGGGCTGGTTCCGGATTACGTTATGAGAGTTCTCAGAGAAAAATTTCCTCAGATTGGGAATGCGCAAGGGACAACAAACAAGACTAGGAGATAAAATGAACAGTATTCTTTCCAGTAGAGCCGCTGAATTGAAACCTTCGGCCACCTTGGCAATATCCGCGAAAGAAAAAGAACTTAAGAGCCAGGGTGTCGACGTTATAGGATTTGGGGCGGGTGAACCGGATTTCCCCACATCGATCAGAATACGGGAAGCCGCAAAGCGCTCACTGGATAACGGAGAAACCTTTTATACTCCGGTCGCGGGAATGCTGGAACTCAGAAAGGCGATAGTTCAAAGATTTGCGCAGGACTATGGACTACTATACAAGACGGAAAACATCGTGGTTTCATGTGGTGCAAAGCATAGCCTTTACAATATATTTCAGTCAATAGTTAACCCGGGAGATGAAATAATATGCCTGGCGCCGTACTGGGTTTCCTATCCTGAGATGGTGGCGTTGGCCGGTGGTAGGCCGGTAATAGTTCAAACTTCTGAGGCCAGGGGTTTTGAGCCTGAGATTGACTCAATCTCTGCAAGTATAAGCCCATCAACAAAGGCTATAATCCTTAACTACCCGTCCAACCCGACTGGAGTCATGTATTCACGGGATTTTCTCGAAAAACTGGCGGCGTTAGTTGAAAAGAAAGATCTATTAGTTATTTCAGATGAAATTTACGATAAACTTCTTTTTGACGGCGGCAGCTACATTTCTTTTGCGACCATTCCGGGTATGAAGTCCCGCACTGTAACCGTAAATGGTGTTTCTAAAACCTACGCCATGACCGGTCTAAGAATTGGTTATCTAGCTTCGGACTCCATGGAAATTGTAAAGGCTACCACCAACATCCAAAGTCAATCAACATCCAACCCAAGTAATACTGCACAAGCAGCCGCTGCGGAAGCTCTCTTGGGACCCCAATCGGAAGTCATTGAGATGAGAAATATTTTCGAACGTCGCAGGGATCTCATTGTCAAACTCATCAATGAAGTTTCCGGATTATCTCTGGTGAAGCCTCAAGGGGCATTCTATGCCTTTGTTAATATTTCACATTTCTTGGGAACGAAGAATATAGCCGACTCAAGTGACTTTGCAGCTTACTTACTCGACAAACACCATGTGGCCTGCGTTCCGGGCGGTCCATTCGGGTCAGATGACCATGTCCGTCTCTCTTTCGCTACAAAGGAGGATGTGATCACGGAGGGAATGAAGAGAATCAAAATCGCTTGCGAAGAACTCGGCAATGTCTGATGGACAACCGGTAATATTACTGACCAACGATGACGGAATTCATGCCGAAGGTCTGTTGCGACTCAAGGAACTTGCGAGCACGCTGGGAGAAGTTGTCATTGTGGCTCCCGACACCGAACAAAGCGCTGTCGGGCATTCGATAACACTTTACGATCCCATAAGAGCCCGTAAAGTTTACAAAGATGGTCTTTTTTATGGTTTTTCAATAGGAGGAACCCCAGCGGATTCGGTCAAACTCGCCTTACATTACCTTTTACCGAAAAAACCCCGCTTGGTGATTTCAGGAATTAACAACGGGGCCAACGTTGGAATAAATGTGCTCTACTCCGGTACCGTTTCTGCGGCTACCGAGGCGGCCATCCTTGGTGTGCCCGGAATAGCCGTTTCAATAGCAGCCAAAAGGAACCCCCCATTTGAGAGAGTCTTTCCTTTTTTGAAAAGGATCGTCTCCCTGGTTCTTCGGAATGATCTTCCTTTGGGAGTGGCTTTAAACCTCAATGTGCCTGCCATCCCTGAAGATCAAATAAAAGGTCTGAAAGTAACCAGACAATCTCTTGAGAGATTTCACGAGACTTTCGAAAGGCGAGAGGATCCGAGAGGTAACTCGTATTATTGGCTTTCTGGCGAGTCCCTGGGTTCGACTCATGAAGATGGAGTAGACTCAGTTTGCTTGAAAGAGGGCTTCGCATCCGTTACTCCTCTTTTCTATGATCTAACAGCTCACAAACATACGGAAGAATTGGCATGTGCACTGACACAGATTTAGTCTGTCCCTTTTCGCCAGAAGATTTAGAAGATATCGAATCATCGATTGGTTACAAGTTCCTGGATCAAACCAAAGTGATTAATGCGTTCACACGAAGAAGTTTTTGGCACGAGAACCGATCCACCTGCAGTGACAATAACGAAAGGATGGAGTTTCTCGGAGACTCTGTGCTCAATATGATCATTGCTCATATTCTTTATATGAAGTTTCCGGGGGCTTATGAAGGAGAGCTTCAGAAAAGACGAGCAAGCTTGGTGAAACAGAATTCGTTGGCTATAATTATGCGGAATCTTGGACTGGCAAAATTCATCAGAATGGGTAAAGGCGACGAGAGGTCTGGCTGTCGTGAAAGAAGCTCAATCCTTGCTGACACCTTGGAAGCAATCATTGGGTCAGTTTTCCTGGACGGTGGATACGAAGAGGCCGCTAAATTCATCCATACCCATTTTCGAACCATGCTCGATAGCCTAAATGACCTAGCATGCTTCGAGGACTCAAAGAGCCTCCTTCAGGAGAGATCTCAGGCGTTGTTTGGAATTACTCCGGTTTATGCTGTGCTCAACGAAATAGGTGAAGAGCACTCCAGAATATTTACGATGGGTGTCTTTTTGGGGCGGACGCTTGTGGCTTCCGGCGAAGGCCCAAACAAAAAGGATGCTGCTCAGGTCGCAGCGGCCAGGGCACTAGCATCTGATGACTGGGAATCCATTTAGGAAAAATTAGGAATTGCTTGTAGAAACTTGAACGGTTGACAATTATTTTGTAACCTCGTTAGTCAATTGAATCCAATAATTAAACTTCAGAAAGGATGCTGTAATGGGTCATCAGGTCAGTAGGCGCGAATTAATAGGCGGAGTTGGAGCTATGGGAGCACTGGGAGTTATTTCCAGGTTCTTTGAATCCGAAGCTCTAGCTTCGACCTCGGCAGTTAAACAAAATGTGAATCTACTTGAACTCCCCGCTCTTCCCTATCCTGAAGACGCGTTGGAGCCCGTGATTGACAAAGAAACAGTACGGATTCACCATAACAAGCATTTTGCTGGATACGTGGCGGGATTGAACAAAGATCTAAAGAATCTGGATCAGGCACGCCAGAGTGGTTCATTTGAAAATATCAAGCAAGTGACCAGAGACCTGGCGTTTAATGCTTCAGGAGTCGTACTTCATTGGATCTATTTTAGCACAATTGGACCGAACGCAGGGGGGAAACCCGTCGGAAAACTCGATAGCCTCATAAAAAGAGATTTTGGTTCTTATGATACTTTTTGGAAACAATTTTCGGCGGCGTCGAAATCAGTCGAGGCTTCCGGATGGGGAGTGTTGGCCTGGGAGCCGTTCAGCGAAAAGCTGTTGGTCCTTCAGGCGGAAAAACATCAAAATCTGACAAGCTGGGGATGCATGCCAATAATGGTGTGCGATGTTTGGGAACACGCATATTATCTCAAATATCAGAATCGACGAGCCGAATATGTTGACAATTTCTCGAAAATAATTGACTGGCCGAAAGTTGAGATGCGTCTGGAAAAGTTCTGTTTGAATAAATGAAACTCAATCTACTGGACTCTAATAGTCTTTACACCTCAAGTCACATGAGAAAAAAGAGGCAGTCTGATAGCTAGGAGCTTAAAGCCCATAGCTATGAAACATCTCAGAAATAAAGACCTAGAGAAAGAACTTTTCCATTGGACGTCTTTCGGGGACGAATTCTTTTGGAATCTCTCCGTCGTTCCATTTCTTTGAAACATACAGGGCGCAATAACAACTCCCATAATCTCTGACGTCAGCTTCGCGGTAGGCGCAAGGACATATAATGTCTTTGTCTTTCTCCCTATCCCCAGAAGCCAGTCTGCATGGACAGGACATATGCCCGTACCTGTTTTTGTTTTCTATCAAGGACTCGAGTAGGTCGAAAACCTTCTCCTGATCGTGGTTAAAATAGTAGCCCTTGGCCTCTTGCAGTTTCTTCAGCGTTTCATAAAGCTGTTTTATTTCTTTTTTTTCAAGCAACTTCAAATCTCCCAAGATTTTTTTTGATTTAAGTCGTGTCAGGCTTAATTTCGTCAAAACAAATTCTCTAACATGGCGATACTATCAATTATGTGCGTAGGAGAAAACGCATATCTCGTAATTTCCTCCCGAGATGTTGCTCCAGTAAGCACTAAAGCTGACGCCATCCCCGCTTTGATCGCAAATTCTATATCGGTGTCCATACGGTCCCCGACCACCAGACAGTCCTCAGGGCCAATCCCAAGCCTTTTCATGGCGATATGCGCCATATCGGTCGAAGGTTTCCCGAAAACACGGTCAGGTTTTTTCCCCGCCGCTGTCGCTATAGATGAGACAACGCTTCCCGCCCCTGGACTCATGCCGTCAGCTTCCGGATAGGTAGGGTACATATTCGTTGCCCAGAACGTAGCTCCCCTTTGAATTGCTTTGTGGGCTCGTTTCATCTTTTCATAAGTAAATTCTCTGTCCAGCGCAACCACAACTACTTGGGCTGCAGAGTGGTTATGAGTAATATTGGCCCCCGCTAACTCTAAACCCCACGTTAGCCTTTGCGATCCAATAACCATGATTGGCGCTCCGACGAAATTCTTTTCAATCTCTCGAACTACTGCGGAAGCGGAAGTTATGACATGATTACTGGAAACGGGTAGCCCCATATTGGTGATCTTGGCAGCCAAATCTTCCGCCAAAGTCGTAGCGTTATTTGACAGGAATAACCACGAAATACCAGAATCAGTCATTTTTCGATAAATGACGTCAGCTCCCGGTATTAAAACGGAACCGCGATACAATGTCCCATCAAGGTCTGCCAGGATAGCCTTATATTTCATTTTGTGCCGTTAACGTCATTTCCCGGGCCAGTTATAAAATTCCCCTCAATCTCCCTGGAATCGGTAAGTCTGAGGTTCTGTCCGGCGTCGACAAAGGACGGCGAGAACTTGAGAGCCGCTTCAAAATCAGCCCTCGCCGCCGAAAAGTTCCCAACCTTTAAATAAAAGAACCCTCTATTGTTAAGGACCAGCGGGTTTGTCGGGGCTAGCAAAACAGACCTCTCCAGATCCTGGATAGCCATTTCAAGGTCTCCCAAGAAAAACCTCGCCACTCCTCTCATACTCAAAAATCTTGTCTCATCGGGACTAAGTTTGAGAACTTTGTCAAGTTCTTCAAATGCCTTTTGAAAATCCCCTTTTCTGAGATGGACCAAAGCTTTGTCATACAGTACCCTAGGGTCATCTGTCAGTGTTTCCAGGGCACGTCCGAAATCTGCCTCCGCTGCATTGTACATGCGTCTTCGGTATTGGGCTTCCCCTCTCAAAGTATAGATTTCCCCGTCCGCGGGGTCAATTTCACAGGCTACTGTCAAATCGTTGACCGCCCTAACATATTCCTTGAGTTGGATGAGGACCTTTGCTCTCTCCCGATATGCTTCGACGAGCTTTGAATCGAGTTGGATTGCGGTGTTAAGGCTGCCCAATGAATCATCTAATCTCCCCGTAAGATTGTACAGATACCCCCTCAATAATTTCCCTTCAGCGTTATTGGGCCATTTGCTGTCAATCTCGCCTAAAATACCCACTGCGTTTTTCCAATTTTTGGAAAGGATTTGCGCTCTAGCCAATAGTAGCAGAGCATCCGCATCTTCCGCAGTCTGCTGAGAGGTAGATAATAATTCAAGAGCTTGCTGGGGTTTGTTGATTTTCAAATACAAGGCAACCCGCTCTCGTCTTAATCTTTCGTCATCGGGGCGAAGAGTTTCGGCCTTAGTGAAGTCCGCCAAAGCGGCAAGATAATCCCTCATCTTGGAATGGACCCCAGCTCGTAGAATGAAACTTTCCGGCCTTTCCGGGTTGAGTTTTATAAGAACGTCCAAATCTTCAATGGCTTTCCGTGGCTTACCCTCTTTCAAGAACACATTCGCCCTGGATGCCAGTGCGGGAAAATAAACTGGATCATGAACCAAAGCCCGGGTATATTCATCATGGGCCTTCAGATAGGCCCCCGCCCCTTCATAAATCATGCCTTTCAGAGTATAGGCGCGAGCATTCCCAGGCCTAGTGAGCAGGAAATGCTCCAAGGCCAGTGAAGCCTGGTCCAATTGATCAACCATGAGCAAACATTCGGACTTCTCAAGCAATATATCGGAAAAACGCTTTGACAGCCCCATCGCAGTGTCCAGATCCTCTAGCGCCCTGAAGTAGTCCTTGCTTTCCTTGAAGGCAAGGGCCCGTTGAAAATACAAAGAGGCCAGTTTCTGCTTTGTCAACCCGTGTTCCTGAAGGAGTTCATCAAGTAATTGAATCTTCT
>JAZDKD010000555.1:0-3748 GCA_043803345.1 Pseudomonadota bacterium | reverse complement strand
ACCGCTAACTGGTTGTTGAAATCATGAGCGATGCCCCCGGCCATTACGGCGAGACTCTCGAGTTTCTGAGCATGGAGACGCTTGCGCTCCATATCCAGCTTTTCTTCCTCCAGGCGTTTGCGATCGGTGATGTCACGAGCTGCAGCAAAAACGCCGACAACCTCTCCAGATTTGTCGCGATATACAGATGCGCTATATGTAAATGGAGTAACATGTCCGTCCCTGTGCTGGATCTCTAATTCATAGTCTCTCACCGCACCGTCCTGGAATACCTGTTGGTATCGAGCCGTGGCTTTATCCGGCTCTGTGAAATAATCCGAGAAATTCGTGCCAATCAGTTCGGCACGTGAATATCCGGTAACCTTCTCCGTTGCCGTGTTTACATCGGAGATTCTTCCATCAGGACCAATCGTCACAAGTGGGTCAACACTGGTCTCAATGAGGGTACGGTTGTATGCGTTGGCCGACTCCAACGCCTCTTCTGCTTGTTTGCGCTCGGTGATGTCGCGGATGATTGTGAAGAGCAGAACAGTCCCTTCCTGCTCAATCGGGGAGGAGTGAACTTCCACCGTTCTAACATCCCCATTGGCAAGTCGGTGCGGGAAAACGAAGTAGTTGCGCTGCTCTTTTAGAGCCAAATTCCGTTGTGCTTCGACCTCGTCAGGGGGTAAGACATTAATATCCTGGATAGACATTGAAAGTAACTGCGACACGGTGTAACCGTAGAACCGCTCCGCAGCCTTGTTCGCATCAACTATTCTACCCGTCATCGGTTCGATCAGGAGCATAACGGCGCTATGTTTTTCGAACATTCCACGAAAACGCTCTTCACTGGTCCGCAGCGCCTCCTCCATCCGCTTGCGTTCGGT
The DNA here is from genome assembly GCA_043803345.1 of Pseudomonadota bacterium. Taxonomy (GTDB): domain Bacteria; phylum Desulfobacterota; class Desulfomonilia; order Desulfomonilales; family Desulfomonilaceae; genus CAJBEZ01. The sequence goes on along the minus strand of JAZDKD010000555.1, from coordinate 2,879 downwards.
GATGTCAGATATGACTCCAATTGTTACAATATGACGCCCGTCTGAACCTCTAATCGCTGATATGGATATGTCTGCCCACAATAATGAGCCATCTTTTCTCACATATCGTTTCTCAATTCTGTAAGAATTTAAGGTTCCTTTTGTCAGGGCATCAAGCTTCTCCTGCGAGATCTGTCTGTCTTCAGGAAAAGTAATGTCAATTATCGAGAGTCCCTTGAGTTCTTCCTCTGTGTATCCCAGCATATCTTGTAGAGTGGCATTTGCTTGCAGGAAGCAGCCTTCAGCGCTTACGAGGTCAATTCCTACAGCGGCATTATAAAAGATTGCCCGGTATCTCTCCTCGATTAAGCGCAGCTCGTCATGAGCCTTCTCGAGCTGAAGCCACTCGTCGGTCTTTTCCTGATTTCTCATTAACCGTATCCTTTTGTTCCGATTCTATCGACAAACAAGGATTTTTCCGCCTCGTTGAAAAGGTCTAAAACTATAGTCTTGCAAAAAAGTCCCACGATAATGCCTTTCTCTAAAGCGACTGTTTTTCTACAAGTCACTCAGCTAGTGTGGTTCTACATTCTCAATCGCTTCGAATAATTGTTGAGCATTGATGGGCTTAGAAACGTATCCATCCATACCAGCTTCAAGACATCGATCTCGGTCACCCGCCATAGCATATGCTGTCATGGCTATGATGGGAATACGTGGTCGGCCGGTCAAACTCTCTCTTTCACGAATGGCTTGAGTGGCCTCCAAACCGTCCATTTCGGGCATCTGAACATCCATCAGTATGATGTCAAACTTCTCTGTTTCAATCGCCTCAATCGCCTGTATGCCGTTCTGCGCAATTGACACTTTATGCCCCATTTTTTGTATTAAGCTAACAGCTAATTTCTGGTTTATCAGGTTGTCTTCAGCTAAAAGAATATTCAGGCTCCGTTTGCTTTCGCGGATTGAATGACGTGTCAACAAGGCAGGCCGGGTTTGAGTAACGTCGCTTTTCTGTAATGAACCACATATCGTTTCCAAGAGCTGCTTTTGGTTAATGGGTTTGAGCAAGTAAGCGGATATTCCTAGCTTTAGACACCTAGCGGCGTCACCACGATGTCCAGCCGACGTGAGCATTATCATTGTCGCATTGGCGATGCCTGGGTCCGCCTTGATCTTCTCAGCTAATGTAAATCCGTCCATTTCCGGCATCATGTAATCAACCAGAACTATCGTAAAGGGATTCCCAGAGATCTCACCCTTTTTCATCTCCTCAAGAGCCGCGTTCCCTCCATCTACTGAGGTTGTTTTCATTCCCCAAGCTCTGAGAGATTCTTCGAGGATACGTCTGTTTGTGGCATTATCGTCCACAACCAACACGTTGACGCCTTTGAGGCTTGAGACATCTAAAGGAATGCGCTTAGACGGGGGTTCAGTCGAGAGTGACAGCCGGACCATGAAGTGAAAAACGCTTCCCTTGCCCATTTCACTTTCGACCCAGATTCGTCCCCTCATCATCTCAACCAACCGGACCGTAATTGACAGTCCCAGGCCAGTGCCACCGTATACCCTTGAAGTCGAGCCATCAGCTTGTTCAAAAGCGTTAAATATCTTCTCTTGCTTTTCAAGTGGGATCCCTATACCAGTGTCGGCAATGGAAAAGTGTAGGCAAATTTCCTCGTTTGTTTCTACTTCCAATTCAGCGCTGACGGCAACCTCCCCCTCCTCTGTAAATTTGATAGCGTTGCCAATCAGGTTGACCAGAATCTGACGAATTCGTCCCGGATCACCGATAACAGTATCTGGAATGTCGGAAGGAATACAGTACACTAATTCCAGCCCCTTATTGTCAGCCCCAATCGCCATAGTGGTCATGGTGTCGGCAATACAATCCCGTAAACTGAATTGCATCGGAGCTAGTTCCAGCTTGCCGGCTTCAATTTTGGAAAAATCCAGGATATCGTTGATCAATCCAAGGAGAGAATCAGCAGAGATCATTACCGACTGAAGGTAATCACGCTGCTCCTCCGTTATTTCAGTGTTTAACGCGAGTTCGGTCATGCCAATGATTCCATTCATTGGAGTCCGAATTTCGTGGCTCATGTTCGCCAGAAACTCACTCTTGGCTACACAGGCTTGTTCCGCCAGTTTCCGGGCCTCTATCAACTCTGTGACATCAATAAAAGACTCTATTCCTCCTATAATTCTTCCCTCATCATCTCTCTCTACAGAAACATTTTCCAAAACAGTCAAGACACGCCCGTCTTTGGTTCGTATGGAACACTGATGTCGGACAAGACGATCCTTTGACCCCAATTGAAACAAGCTAAAAGGCCCGTCGCTCATTTCTTCGCCAAGGACGCTGGATGTTTTACCTATGATGTCTTCTGTCGCAAACCCTGTAATTAGACGAAATTCCTCATTAACTCCAGTAACTATACCGGCAGAGTCAAACGTTAATATAGCTGTTGCGGCTGTCGACAGCAGCCGTCTCTGTTCTTCGTTTGCAGAATCTAAGTATTGGTTGGTTTTCTTGAGGGCCTCTTCTATAAGCCTTTTCTCCTTCAATGCATCGATCATGGAATTGAAGGCAACAGAGAAATCACCAAGGAAGTCGACTCTTTGATTCAAATCACCTTGAGCGACTTGTTGAGTCTGCCAGGTCAAATGTTTCAGATGAGCGTGGAGTTGCTTGAACGAGGAAATGAGAAAATTTCTGTGAGGGGGTTCAACATCGAGTCGTCCTTCGGAGAGTGAACCCAAAAAATGCTGGGAGTCGGCGTAGCTCTTAATCAAGCTGTTAACCGCGTCGACAAGGCGCTCTACATCAGTGGACGCCTGAAACCCCTGCGTATGCAATGTATCCGGAATCTCGCCACGGGTCAATTGGAGAATGGCTT
>JAZDKD010000554.1:0-2100 GCA_043803345.1 Pseudomonadota bacterium | reverse complement strand
TGTAACTGACAGAGTTGAAATTTTATAGCCAAGATTTTCAACCAAAAACTAAATAAGAAAGTAGTCATCGGGGGTTGCGTACTACGTGATTTAACACAATACCAATCTTTTTTATCTCCGATTCATGAGAAAAATAAATTTTTAACATGCTCGGAGTATATACTACTTTCCGAGTTTTTTATTTTTAAGAGCAGATAGATAAATAAAAAACTTTTATAAAATGTTAATAAGCACGAAGTGAAGTTTGTACTTCACCTACTCGCATTACCCTCCTTGCGAATAGCGAAGGTTGGAGGTCAAACCGGAGATAATAAATAGGAGAGTTTAGTTCAAATGAATATAATATTAGTTTCATATGATCTTCACAGACCAGGAAAAGATTACGAAAAGCTTTGGGAACATCTTAAATCTTATGCATGGGCAAAACCCCTAGAGTCATTGTGGCTTGTTAAAACAACTTATAGCGCTGAACAGATACGTGATGATGTTATAAATTACATCGATCAAAATGACAGTGTATTCGTTGCTGATATAACAAGAATGACAACTGCATGGAAAAATATTCCTGACGAAGTAGCAAGGTGGATCAAAATGAAACCATAAGATTTGTAAAAAATCTTGGTCTGGAGAAATATTAGGCACAAATTTAGCCAACTCACCTCTAGAAAGGCAAATTCTGACTTCTGATTATCTTTAACGCTGAATATTTTTTGAGTTTGACAGGGCAAAGTTCAAATTTGAGAGGTTAAGTCAAAGATTGTCTATGGTGCATCTTCTTATCTAGTCCTTAGCCCGCTGGTAAAAGCAGCGGGCTTAAAATTTATTAGGTCTGGACTTAATCATGGTTACGCGTCATTCCTTTGGCTGTATGAACAACACAACACAAGCGCCAGTGGGGTCTCTGGCTAAAGAAATACAGGCTCCAACAAAAGTAAAATATTGTCTCTATGCAAGAAAAAGCACTGAGTCAGAGGAAAGACAGATCCTCTCCATTCAGGCCCAACTGGACGAGTTGCGCGAACTGGCCCGCAAGGAATCGCTCCTCATCGTCCGGGAGTTCATCGAGGCGCAGACGGCCAAGCAGCCGGGCAGACCCGTTTTCAACGAGATGATGAAGTCTCTTGAGCAAGGCGAGGCTTAGGGCATCCTCGCTTGGCATCCCGACCGACTCGCCCGCAACTCCGTTGATGGCGGCCGCATTATCTACGCCCTCGATACCGGGAAGGTGAACGCCCTGAAGGTCCCCACGTTCTGGTTTGAGAACACGGCTCAAGGGAAGTTCATGCTCCAGATCGCGTTCGGACAGTCGAAATACTACGTGGACAACCTCTCCGAGAACGTGAAGCGCGGTCTTCGCCAGAAGATCCGGGCGGGCATCTATCCCAACAAACCGCCCGCAGGCTATCTCAACGACCCACGGACAAAGGCGATTGTCTTCGACGACGAACGCGCGCCGCTTGTGCGCCGGATGTTCGAGACCTACGCAACCGGGCAGTACTCGGTTGCCGAAATCAGCCGGATGATTCGCTCGTGGGGTCTCATCGGCACGAGGAACAAGCCCATTGCCACGAGCAAGGTTCACGACTTGCTCGCGAATCCCTTCTATATCGGCCTCTTCCGGTTCAACGGTGAGGTTCACGAGGGAAGACATCCAGCGATGATCTCCGCGGACCTGTTCAAGCGGGTTCAGGAAGTGCGGCGCTCGCGTGCGCGCCAGAAGGTCCAACCGGCCAAGGTTGGGAAACCCTTGCTCGGCCTCTTGAAGTGCCAGGAATGCGGCGGGGCAGTCACGGCAGAGAAGCAGAAGGGACATCATTACTATCGGTGCACCAAGAAAGTCGGGCCCTGCGGCATTGACCGCTACATCCGGGAAGAACAGCTTGGCTTGCGCGTCCGCGAGGTTATCTGTCGGCTGACCATTTCCCAAGAGTGGGGCAAGGGATGGGACGGCTTGCTTGACCAATGGCAGAACGAGGAACGCGCCAAGCTCGGGCAGTTGATTGACCAGCAGAGAGCCCGCCTTGCTGGGATTCAAACCCGACTCGACCGCCTGCTGGACCTCGTGATTGACGGCACAATCGCCAAGGAGGAATACGCCGC
>JAZDKD010000553.1:0-3216 GCA_043803345.1 Pseudomonadota bacterium | reverse complement strand
GAAAACATAGCAGTATCCTGTGGGCACTCAAAATAGATTTGATTTGGACATCTGATACAAACCCTAAGGACTGACAAAAAGCCTTCTCACAAGACTAATACCGATGATGTCTAGATTCATGACGGACATAATTATTTTTTTGTTTGATGAATCCAACACCTAAATCACTACATCGGATTGCCCGAGTCGATATGCTCCAACCCTTAGGTCACCCGGGTGGGGCAATACTGGAGATTCGTTGTGCACGTATCCACAAAAGCTTTCGTTTGACTTAAAGGTGCTCCAGCATTCGTGAGCTGCCAAATTTACTTTTCACCAACTCAGACAACTGACTCTATGAAGTCCTGCATGTGCACTTAACCAAAACATAAATTAACCTAATACATATGTCCAGAGGTCGAGGTTTCGGTATCAGGATTTTTCGACGCTTTTAAATATTTCGATACAATAGTATGCCCCTGTGATAGGACAAGATGTTAGACTAACCCGGCTGGTTATTGATGTTTATGAATGCTCGAGTTGCCGGATTCTGAGACAATCTTTTTAAGGGTCCCACCTTGAAAATCAGACATCGTCCGGCGGTTCCTCTGCTATGAACCGCATGATTTGTTCATTGGCTATTTTAAGGGCTGAGTCCTTGTCCGGGGCCTTTCTTACGACCCAATACACGTAACCGCCAATTTCCCCGTAATCCACATCTTTGTGAATCCGGTTAAAGTCATGAGAATAGTCTTTAGCGTCTTCTTCGATTGCTTTCCATGAATCATTTTCAGGGTAATAGTAACAGAAGAATATCGGGATTTTGGGTTCCAGTGGCTTATCAATCTCCCATGTTTCGATCCGGTAATCGTCGCCGATATAATGTTCATACCGGGCGTTTCGTTGTTCCCTTTTTATGAAACCCCTGGCCTTACCACGGGTTGAAAATATGGCCCGAATCCCATAATCGGAATAGTTTCCGGACGTGACGACGTAGATGTTCATGATAAATTTTCCTGTTAATGTCATGGAGGATTTTTGGTGTTTTTGGGGGGCGTTACCCCCCTATTCCGGAAATTACAGCGTAACATGTGGCCGGGAATTTAAACAATCGTGTAAGTCAGCCTGGTTCTCAGACCAGATCTTTCTGGCTTATTGTTCATTGGGGTCGGTTTTTATTTGACCTCCGGCCAGGGCCTTCATCGTTGATTGAAGATACTGAAGCCGAAGTCCCAACATTTGAACAGAATGCGCCAGGTATGTGACTGCCAGTTCATTTGACACCGTGCCTCCCTGCTGAATCTCTACCAATGAACCTGCTATGGCTTGCCAGTTTTCGTTAAGTGAATCGAATTTACTCGACATTGAATCATGAAGTTTCTGATAAAATTCCTGTCTGGTCATTTTTTCTTTTCCTGTTTGTTTGTCATTAAGCAACTTTATCGTTGTGTTCACTGGTCAATCCTATATCCTTAAACAGACTTGGCGTAATTGCTATTGCGGCGTTATAAAGCATTCCGGCCAGGCGACGAATTTCGCTTTCAGCGGTCGGCTGTAATCGAAGCCGGAAGAAATCACGCAACGCCCTGGCGTTAATCCACCAATGCCGGGACGTAGATGTTGCGACCGGGATTAGATAACGGGCGTCGGCTTTCCGGACACCGATTACAGGTCGCCGAAGTTGCTGATACCGCTCATAGGCGTCCTGGATTCCCGCTGAAAAGACACCATAAATTGCTTTCGCCTGTTCAGGATCAGTAACATAGTCCAGCATCGGATAAACAAATTCGGGTTTTTGTTGAGTGTAACGGCGGCTCAGGGAAACGTGCCCCTGGCCGATCCTGTGTCGTGACAATTGAGCCCCACAAGCTTTGGATATCCCGGAAACAAGAAAATTGAACTGAATTGATTCCAGGGGTGTTAAATGATTCAACCTAATTAGTTTTTCATTTAATTTATGGAGGTCCATCAGAGGTTTATTGTTAGCTATTTTGTCGTAACTGATTCCGGCTGAGAGCGCCGGAAGCGCTTCAGTTAATCCAAAAGCAACATATTCAGGAAGTGCGCCATGTATGCTGACGGCGTGCGATGTAATCGCCTGAAGCTGTACGGACGGCTCTACATTGCCGAAACAAACTTCGGTCCTGACATCCTTCCAGGGATCATGGGACGTTACATTAATAATCATTTGTCCCACCGTCCAAAACCTTTATCAAAAGTCCGAATTTCGGTGTAATCCTTGAGGTATTGAAAAAACAGAAAAAATGGAGCGCCCAAGATTAGAATAACCAATCCAAGCAACAAACCTCCAATGCCCGCCTTAATTGACAAGACTACGCAATCCCACATAAATTCAAGCATTTGTAATTTCCTCCAATATGTTTCGTTTTTTAATGTTTGGAACATGTTCCACAGATTTCCACCAATCCAATAGCTTTTGCCGATGAAAAATGTATTGACTCGTTCCGATTCGGCGCACTGGAACCAGTCCTTTTCTCACCCAGCCTCTAAACACATATTTGCTGACGCCAAGCAATTTGACCGCTTCCTCAAACTTTATGAACATCAAAACGCTCTCTCAATCCCATTAGTGGAAAGTTTGGCTCCGCCCCAAATTCCTTCGTATGGGATTGTTCCTTCGGAAGTGAATTTTGCGAACCGGACAGAAGCGAAGCGTGCGCCGCGAGTAACAGGGAAGGGTTTTGGAGCCATAACAACCATACCGCAGTAAATCTGGCCTTTGTATCCAGGGGCGATATCAGTGCCGACCACAAAACTGCTGAATCCAAATGTAGTCCGGCGTGGCTTAACGGTCCCGAATATGTCGTGGGGCATGTTAAAAACTTCCCCGGCAAGAATGTGATAATAGCCTTCTGTCAACCACCAGACATTTTTGTCACTTTTGGGAAGCGGGACCAGTTTTGGGGTCTGCCTAGAATCCACACCCAGAAATCCGCCGTTATCGTCTGGGTCTGGAAGCCAAATTGATTCAACGGTTATGTCGAACCCGTTGGCTTCAATAAATACCATTCGGTCTTCCCAGTCGTCATTTGTGATGTAGAATGGCTTAGACACCATGTCGGCGTCGGTCCCGGAGGGACACAACTTTTGGATATCCTTTGCGGTCAGAAACATTTTTATCCTCCTTTTGACTTTTGATAACAAATGCCTTATCCTTCCGGCGAAGGTCGGCAATAACGTTTTGCGTTTTGTCCCCTTTTCTTTTCTTTTTTCTTT
>JAZDKD010000552.1:0-6043 GCA_043803345.1 Pseudomonadota bacterium | reverse complement strand
TGTCTTCCTCCTCCAATGGCGGGTTTTTTTGAATTTTCCATGATGAGATTGCGTAATGATATCAACCAAAAAGTTCTAAGTGAGTTATTTTATCAATATATTAACACCGAAGAGGATTTCATCAAAGCGCTGATACTGGATGGGGAAACTCCGCTGGGTCGTGTCTTCGTTCAGGAACAGGCTCTTCCAAAAGAAAACGGCCTGCAGGTTTTGGATTACGAGCGAGCCTCGGAGGTTATACGGACAGCAAGTCACATTGGCGTCAGCATGTGCTACTGCCGACACAAAATGTCTCACATGAACAAAGCATGTGAAGCGCCCATCGACATTTGCATGACTTTTAATACCTCCGCAGCGTCACTTGTTAGGCATGGCCACGCAAGATCCGTAGAAAAGTCTGAATGTCTAGATCTTCTCAGTTTCGCCTATTCCAACAATCTGGTTCAGTTCGGAGAGAACGTTCGCCAAGGTGTTAATTTCATTTGTAATTGCTGCGGGTGTTGTTGCGAAGCGTTGCTTGCGATCCAGAAGTTCGGACTGGTTCGCCCAATTCACTCAAACTTCATTGTAGAAATGGAGCAGGACCTTTGCACAGGTTGCGGGAAATGCTCCGAGCTTTGTCCCGTTGACGCCATGACCATTGAGAACATAGCCAATGGGAAAAATAAACCAAAGAAAAGAGCGCTCCTCGACGAGAAAATGTGCCTGGGTTGCGGAGTTTGCGTCAACAACTGTCCAACTGGCGCCTTAAGACTCAAATCCAGGCCAAATAGGGTGATCACCCCTGTTGACACAACCCATCGGACTGTTATCATGGCGCTCGAGAGAGGAACCCTCCAAAACCTAATATTCGACAATCAGACAATGCTGAGTCACAGAGCGTTGGCGGCGTTCTTCGGAGCCATTCTGAAACTGCCCCCGATCAAGCGGGCCACTGCCAACACTCAGTTAAAATCACGATACCTGGAGGCGCTAATTGAACGATTCAATTGATGTTCACGCTCCCGTATGGTGTCCACGCGCAAAACAATTTGCTCTATTGGAATGAAATAAGGGAGTTTTTCACAATATGGCGCCGTGTTCCGTTCCATATTGTGACGGAAACTTTCTCAGTTTTTCCTGCTAGTTTATTTCGATGACGTCAGTTTATCCTGATTAGGGTGCGGTCCCATCCAGTTCACTTTACCGGTTTCAATGTCATAAACAGCGCCCTGAATCTTCAACTTGCCCGTACGGACTCTCTCCGAAATCGTGGGGCTCGATTGAAAAAGATCCGCTATTGCCTGCCAAACGTTCGCTTGAGTTGCAGCCTTAACAAGAGCCTCCCCAGTAGCGCTGGGCGTGTTCTTTTTCGCCTCGGTGACCGCAGGAACAATACTTTTGAGCAGGGCCGGAGCGTCGCCTTTTGTTTCAGCGGTTTGAATAGCGGCCACAACCGCTCCGCAGTGGGTATGCCCCATGACCAGTAGGAAAGGAGTCCCCAAGACTGCGGTTCCAAACTCGAGAGACGCTGTCTCAATCAAATTCGCTTGGTTTCCTGCTACTCTCACAACGAACAAATCTCCTATTCCCTGATCGAAAAGCATCTCAACCGGAACTCGAGAATCTGAACATGACAATATGCTAGCAATGGGCTTCTGCCCATTGACCGTGGTCGCTGTCCTCCTGTCCTGACCAGCATTTGGATGAATCTGTTTAGCTACAATGTAACGCTCGTTACCATCTTTCAGGGCCTTCAGCGCCGCGTCGGCCGAGACATCGGTTCCTTGTCCAAAAGATGCGGCAAAAGGCATAACTAGAAAAATTACAGCAACCATCACAGACAAAACGGGGTGTTTCTTCATTGCAAGTCCCTTCCATCAATTAGTTTCAGCCATGATAGGAGAAATTAGTTTGAAGGTCAAAAGAATGTCACTGACAAGGCTTGAATTATTTGAATCATGGTAGTAGTCAGACAGGGAATGGTGTTTTAGGGAATATTAATGTGACGGACAAGCTATTCAGAGCTCCCTGGTAGTCTCCAGGGCCAGTTCAAGCCAGGACTACAGGAGGGGACAATGACGGAATTTCGAATCGAAACGGATAGCATGGGGCAGGTAAAAGTCCCAGCCGAAAAGCTTTGGGGGGCGCAGACTCAGCGCTCCCTCGAACACTTCAGTATCGGGGATGACCTGATGCCACATGAATTGGTGGGGGCCTACGCTGTTCTCAAAAAGGCAGCGGCTATTGCCAACCACAAGGGAGGTCGGCTCAAAGAATCGCAAATGAGACTCATTGTCCAAACTTGCGATGAAATCATCGCTGGGGACCATGATGATCAATTTCCGCTCCACGTTTGGATGAGCGGCAGCGGCACCGATTTCAATATGAATTTTAACGAGGTCATTTCCAACCGGGGTTGTCAGATGGCGGGAACGCCATTGGGCGCAAAAAAACCTTTGCATCCAAACGACCATGTTAACATGTCCCAATCAACTAACGACACATTCCCATCCGCAATGTGTATTGCAGCCGTGACCGGTGTTGAACGCAATCTTCTTCCCTCTGTAATGGAACTCAGAGAACAGATCGCTATTAAAGCCGAAAAATGGAAGGATATCGTCAAAATAGGCCGTACCCACATGCAGGACGCCACACCTCTGACGCTTGGCCAGGAGTGGCATGGTTATGTCGGAATGCTGGATGCAGCCATCCTTCATATCAAGGAAAGCGTCAAGGCTTCACACTCACTGGCTCTGGGAGGCACAGCAGTAGGCACTGGTCTAAACGCAGCCCCAGGATTTGCAAAAGACGCCTGCGCTGAGATCGCCCGCATGACTGACCTGCCTTTCGTCAGCGCACAAAATAAATTTGCGGTTCAGGGCGCCCATGATTCAATGGTGACACTTTCCGGGGCCCTACGGTCTATGGCGGTGTCACTTTACAAAATATCCAACGATATCAGGCTACTAAGTTGTGGGCCACGTTCAGGTTTCTACGAACTGAAGATACCGGCGAACGAACCGGGTTCCTCTATAATGCCGGGAAAGGTAAACCCTACCCAGTGCGAAGCCTTGTCCATGATCGCTGTTCAGGTCATGGCTAACGATGTCGCCGTAGGATTTGGAGGCGCTTCCGGATATCTTGAAATGAACGTGTACAAACCTCTGATCATAGCCAACATCATGCAATCGATTCGGATACTTTCCGGTGGATGTCACAATTTTAATGCCTTTCTGATTCGCGGCGTTGAACCGAATCTCAAGCAAATTCAGCGCTTTGTGGAAGGTTCATTAATGCTGGTTACAGCTCTTGCTCCCGAGATAGGATATGACAAGGCGTCAGAAATAGCCCGTTACGCGCTTGACCATGACGTAACCCTCAGAGACGCCGGATTGAGGCTTGGTTACGTAGACGAAAAAGATTATGACAGGATAGTTGACCCGAAAAAGATGGTGCGCCCCTATGTCGCCGACTGAAGGATCTCTACTCAGCCTCAATAGACATTTTGACACGCTTTCACTTTCCCCAAAGTGAATCAGCTTATTCCTAAGTAAAATGGGCTGATCAAATTCAAAAATAGTGGACTAATTCTGGCTGGCAGGATAATGAGTTTGTCTATTGAGGCCTTAAATTAATTGTGAGCTTTATTGGCCGATAGGGCGATTGAATGCTAGGCTTCAACAAAGACAGACATCGTCGGCAAAGACTGAGGATCCGAAAAATGAGCAAAATCCGCACTTGGATTGGGTTGATGGTATTGTTTTTTGTTATGTTAGCGGTGACGACAGTCTCCGGTTCTGAAATTCATCCTCTGGAACCGGTGGACGTGTCGAGTCCAAGAGCTACACTGGAATCATTCATAAAGATTTCGCGCAAAGCAGCGGAAGCGTACAGGGCTGGGAATTATCGAGACGCTAAAACATTTGGGAACAGATTGCTGCAAACACTGAACCTTGACCAAGAGTTGCCGGATCTCAAAGAGGCTATTGGATTTGAATCCGCACTTTATCTAGCCGAAATTCTTCATCGCATCGATATTCCTCCTTACGGAGATATCCCTGACAAGGGCGCTGTCCAAGATCAGAAAATTACCAGTTGGACCATTCCTAACACTCAAATTACAATTGGTATGACTACAGACGGCGCATCTAAAGGCAAATTCCTTTTTGCGCCAGAGACAATAAGTCAAACGCCAGAATTTTACCGTAAGGTCAAGGATCTCCCTTATGCGTGGGGAAATCGGAATATGGATTTGTATACGGATTTGACTTCACATGGCGGGTTATTTTTATCCCGGAGATATATTAGCCCATTTCCCACTTGGGCCATGACAGATTTGTTTGGACTGCGTCTTTGGCAATGGACTGGTCTGATTTGTTTCGTTTTAAGCTCAGTTCTGGCAACCTTATTGTCCTACATTTACGGTCGCAAGGCTCTTGCTGCGTTGGACCAGCGACTCGGTTCAGGTCTTGAACATGCTATAGGTGGCTTGATATTGCCTTTAGGGATAATCTTTTTCCCCAAAATCGGACTCTGGTTCATTGTCTATGGGCTGCACATTTTTAATACAGAAATTTACTTACCCATCGGACTTGGATTATTGATACTGCTATACGCCGGGGGTATATGGTTCGTTGGAGCAATACTCAACAGGATTTCCGGAGCAGTAATTTTCTTTGGCGGTTTCGCTAAAGGAGGAATGGATACTCAGCTCATTCGGCTTGGATTCCAAATTTTGGCGTTAATCATTATCGTCATGTTGGCGATAGATTTCGGGGCTAGGTTGGGGCTACCCACCTACTCCATGGTTACTGGTCTGGGGATAGGCGGTCTCGCCGTCGCTTTGGGGGGTAGAGAAGCTTTGTCCAATCTTATTGGGACCATCATGATAATCCTGGATCAGCCTTTTAAGCCGGGTGATTTTATTGTTGTAGGCGATGGTGAACACGGAACTGTGACTGAAGTAGGTTTCAGGAGCACTAGAATAAGAACCCGGGATGGTATCTTGATCTCTATTCCGAACTCGACTGTCTCAAACATGAAAATAGTCAACCAAAGCGCTCCGGTTACAATATCCAGAATACACGTGCCTGTAGGAGTCGCCTACGGCTCAGATCCCAAGGTGGTCGAGGATGCTTTGCTTGCAGTGGCGTCTCGAAGCGAGTTTGTTTCAGCGGAACCGGCGCCATTAGTCAGACTGATTGGTTTTGCGGATTCGGCTATTAATTTCTCGTTACTCTGTTGGATACATCTTCCTGAATTCAGGGGACGCGCCATGGCGCAACTCAATCGGGATATTTATGAGGAATTCAAGAAAAGAAGCGTCTCAATGCCCTTTCCCCAGAGAGACGTGCACATAATCTCAGACAAATAAAAATGCCTTGTAGAAAATTGGCATTGAGATACGTCACTGATCATGTAAGATCAGTCTTTAAACCAGTCTCTAACCAGAGCTTGAGCCTTGCAATCATTTTCTTTTTGCTTGTCGTCCTCCGGTTGCCGTCCCTGGTTTTCTTTTTGATGAATCTTTTTGTAATCATGAAAAAACTTACGATACTCTTTATTTGCGTTCTCGCAAGAGTTCTTGAGACTTGCCTGAGTGTCGGGGTGAGGTCCCTGGCCCTTTATGGAATATTGAAAGAAAACAAATTGTTCCAAATCATATTCCCTGAAACCTTGTTCACCTCCAAATAGTTTGTACGCCAGATCACGTTTTCTTGATGATTGCCCTGAAGGAAGAGCCATACTGAAAGGCATGTCGTGATATTGTAAAATTCTTTCTCCCACGAATTTTGCGCAACTGTCGTAAAAGTAGCAAAACTCTTTCATCCACTCCTCGGGGGGAATAGAACTCAACAGAATTGGTAAATAATAACGTCCTTCCACTTCCCCGTCGGGTACGGGCGGTAAAGCCTTTTCTATTTGAATGTGTTGGAAATCTGCGTCATGATGGGGCATGAATAAATTCCTTTCTCTGATTTGTACGAATTGGATTGCGTATAAATCCTTAGCAGTGGGACATGATTATGATAATATTAACCAAGAGTGCAAGAATCAAACA
>JAZDKD010000551.1:0-6987 GCA_043803345.1 Pseudomonadota bacterium | reverse complement strand
CAGGGAACAAGTATGTGTCGACAACATGGAAGGTGGACGAATCTGCGCCATGCGATTCGGATTCGGAATCCTTAATTTTGTCGCCGGATGATTTCTGAGCAGATTCCTGGGCCGCCCATGAGTCACGTTTTAGATAGGACGAAGCCATTAGAGCGGCTCCACCTGCCGTCGCTCCTATGAGAAATCCTCTTCGGGTTAAAACAGAATCTTTCATTTGCTTATCTCCAAATTTTTTGACTGATTTAGGGAGAAATGGCCTGCCAGGGTGAGCTTTGCCACCCCAATGATTTTCTCTTACACCGGGAAGCTTATCTAGAAAGCCACTTTATGAAATCGGTCCTCCCTTTACCATTTATTGAACGTTCGCACAGTGATGAAAAAATTTAACACATGGCGCCTTCTTTTCAAAATAGAACCAGTGCGTTTTCAACTTCAAACATGCGGTTCTTTTCATGCGACCGTGGCAAACTCTTGGATAAACAAGGGCTTGGTGATTGCGCATGTGACGCCGAATTCCCAAATCCGATACAAAATCCGATATTTCTATTGATTACTTGGCGCCGATGATGTATTCTATATTTGAAGCTTAACTTGTATTGCTCCAGTTGCCTTATTAATACATGGTCACGGGTGTTATGCGAGAATTAAGACCGTAGAGCGTGGTACCCGTGCCGTGGATGGTTCTGAATTATCCAGTCAATTTATCCCCGATCACCAAAACCCCGTTATTTATTAACCTATACGCATTTGCACTGTTTTGTGTAGAGCGTTTCATCCAAAGGAGCTACAAAATGAGTTTTAACATTTATGTCGGTAATCTTTCCTTCGATGCTAGCGAAGATGAACTGAGAACTCTGTTCGGAGAGTATGGCGCAGTAGATACCGTCAAGATCATTTCTGATCAGTTTACGGGCAGGTCCCGCGGCTTTGGTTTTGTTGAGATGCAGGATCGTGAAGAAGGGTTGCGCGCAGTAAAGGAACTGGATTCCAAGGAACTGGGTGGTCGAGCCTTGAAGATAAATGAAGCAAAGCCCAAAACTTCAGGCGGCGCCGGCCGTCGGGATAATAGAGGCGGCGGCTCTCGCTGGTAAAACCTAGTCGAAAAATACAGCGTTGAGATAACCACACAGGGACTTGCTTCGACAAGTTCCTGTTTTTATATAAAGATAGGCCTAATCTTCATCAATAATCTTTCGGATCTTCTCAAGGAGTTGCGGCGTGTCAAATGGCTTTAATATGAAATCTATGGCCCGGCCTCTTTCAATTCATGAGTCATCCCCCGTTTGGTATAGCCGGTCAAAACGAGTACTTTTATATTGGGGGCCATGTTCCGTAATATTTCAAGACAGCGCATCCCTCCCATTTCCGGCATTATCAGATCCAGCAGGACAAGTTGGATTACGTCCCGGTGTTTTTCATAAATCTCTAAAGCGTCTTTAGCGTTCGAAGCGGTAATGACCGTGTAATTGGCTCCAATCGGCAAGCGTGAATCTATTTCAAGGACGCTTTGTTCGTCATCCACCAGGAGTATGGTTTCACCTTGACCGGTGGGTGGTTCTTTATTCTCAGAATATTTTTCTTCCTGGATTTCCTCAACAGCCGGAAAATAGATCTTGAAAGTAGTGCCGACAGATGGCTTGCTCTCACAAATAATGCTGGCGCCATGCTGTTCCACAATCCCGTATACCACCGCAAGCCCGAGCCCAGTTCCTTTGCCTTTTTCCTTGGTGGTGAAGAATGGTTCAAAAATGCGCCTTAATGTTTCTTCGTTCATGCCGGTTCCAGTGTCAGCCACGGACAGCAGTACGTATCGGCCAGGCTTTGTGTTAGGAAGAGAACTACAGAATTCTTCATCCAAGACAGTGTTATTGGTTTCGATAGTCAGCGTTCCACCATCAGGCATGGCGTCAGCCGCGTTTGACGCAAGATTCGTCAATACCTGTCCTATTAGCGTCGAGTCACCATTGATCGACGACAGATCGTCGTCCTTCACAACTTCGATATTGACCATTTTCGGAATGGTTCGGGTCAGCAATGACTCAACTTGCTCTACAAGGTTGTTAAGATTTAAGGGTTCGAGCTTCACACTGGTTTTTCTACTGAACACCAGCATCTCTTTGACCAATTCAGCGGCGCTTGTTGCGGCTTTTCGTATTCTATCCAAATCTGTCCGCAATTTCTCAGGTAGGTCTTTGTTAAACTCAATCAATTCAAGGGAACCCATAACCACCTGGAGCATAATTCTGAAGTCATGGGCAAATCCCCCTGCCAAAGTTCCAATTGCCTCCATCTTCTGGGCCTGGAACAGTTGTTCCTGAAGCGCAACCTGTTTGGTCACATCGTGTTGTACGAAGTTACTTAGGTTCCCTGAATTGTCATAAACGGGAGAAATCGTGGCGTCCTGATGGTATTCAGTTCCATCTTTTTTCCTGTTGATAAATGTACCTGCCCATGCTTTCCCAACACCAATAGTGTCCCAAATCTGTTCATTAAAATTGTCGCTGTGAAAGTTACTGTTGAGAACATTAGGAGTCTGTCCGATGAGTTCGTCGCGACTGTATCCACTGAGTGTTTCCTGAGCCGGGTTGACGTATTTTATTGTCCCGTTAGCGTCAGTGATTATCACGGCCTTCGCCGCCTGTTCTATAGCGGTTGATAGTAGTTTCTGAGATTCCTCAAATTGTCTACGCTCCGTGATGTCCTCTGAAATTCACAACAAAAATTGGGCGGTACCATCAGCGTTTAGGATTGGAATCTTTTTTGTGCGCAGTATTCGTTTTCCCTTAATTTTTGTTTCTATTTCCTCTTCGGAAATTTCGACCAACTTTCCGTTTTTCAAGACTGCCCTGTCTTTTTCAGTGAAGAAATCCGCCTGAACCTGAGTGAGAAAGTCGTAGTCGTTCTTGCCAGGTAAATCCTTTCGAGAATATCCCAGAAGATCTTCTCCTGCCTTATTGAATCGCACGAATCGAAGATATTTGGCATCCTTAACAAAAATCATGTTCGGAATGTTTTCTAGGACTTGCTCAAGAAATTTCTCACTCTTCTCAAGATTCTCTTGAGAGCGTTTGCGTTCAGTGATGTCGTGCATCGCCACCACCGCTCCCAGCATGGTGCCCTTTTCATCGAAGAATGGAGCTCCGTTAGTTAAGATATGACGCCCAGGCTTACCTTTTGCTCTAATCACCATTCCTTCCTGGCGCAAGTTCTCACCCAGGAAGGCACGAGCCACTCAGTCGCCACTGTCTGGTCTGCCTGACCTACCAAGAATAGAAATAAGATTTCCGTTCCTGTTGAAAAATTTACGAGGGAAGTAGTTGGTTGCCGAACAAAATCTTTGCTACATGTTTGTCTAAGACACCGACGCTGGAAAAAATGATCATCCTGCAAGAACCTAACATAAAGGACCGATCGAGCAAAAAACACTTTCCATTTGTGACGGAAATAAGGGGGGCGTATATGTCATCAATTTCCTTCGGCCTGTAGGCTGGGGGAAATTCAATGATGACAAGGCGTTACAAAATGACGTGTCTTATGGCCTGATAACACTGCAATCCCTAGGGCTTTCCGCATCTCTTTTGGTATTTGTCTTTGTAATCTCTAAGATACTCTATGAAGTCAGCGTTCCCGGAGCTGCTACTTCGGAGCCGGACGGCCCAGTCTGTGTCATAAGCTAAGTCATCGGCCAGACTGATTATATTGCTAAGCTTCTTGCTTTGACCATATTTTTCAATGGTAGATTTAAGTTGTTCAACGGCCTTATCCATGAGTAATTCGGCCTCGGAATTGTCCGCCATCTGCAGTGCCTTATCAATCTGTACGAAAAATTGTCCTACAGCGTAGCAAGCTTCAGCTTTAATCCTCTCTTGTTCAGCAGGTGTAAGAGTGTCAATCTCTCGCCCAGTTGGACGAGAGATTTTCTCCTGATCAGTTTCTTTGCGCTCCGAATCTCGTTTTTGTGTAGCCTTTTGAAGAGTTCCAACTATTGTTCGCAGTTGGTTTACATCACTTCGCAGCTCGTCAATCTGTCGCTGAAGTCGATCTTGGTCCGCAGTAATACTCTGGGCGTGTACGGCGCATAAGGAAGATGCGAAACAAAGTGATAGGAACAATAGCGTGGCTGAAATTTTGTGCATTGCGTCAGCACTCCTCTCTTTCGGTTAGGATAATAGGATCCATAAATCAAATTTCCCTTTGCCGGTCTCCTCTCCTGCTTGATTGCCAAACAAATCGCGGCCCATCCCGGAATCGTGGGAACCTGATCAGGACAGTGTTACCGTAACAATTCTGTGACTACAATTATATCCGAGTCGCACAAAACTACATTTATTTAGTTAGATGGTCAAAGGAATTTCCAAAGTTTTAAACAAGTGGGCAAACTCCTTATGGGAATAGCCGTAGAGGGTTTGACGTCAATCATTATTAACGTTTTTGAATTTGGGAGCGTGTCACAAAGGTATTACGGAGTATCATATCTACTGCACAAGGTTTGATCCTTTCCCTCCTTCGCAATCTTGCTGCTCCTCCACAGAAAATATCGTTTCACCAAGTCTGAGTTTGTAAAATTACAGTAACGCCTATTCGGGTCTTTATCGACACGCTGAAACTGTCCCATCATTTCCGCCTAACCATCCCCTCCCTGATTTCCATTCTATGTAAAAACTTCCTGTGCCATTAAATAACACCTATTTGAAACAATACATCAGGAAACGGATAGAAAATATTACTTAGCCTGTCTGTTGACGCGTTCTATTCAACTAAAACCATCCTAAATGGCTCTCTAATCATACAAAACACGCCTATTTATCAGAATTCTCAGTTATTTTCGTCTTTTTTTCGTAATTACGCGTTTTTTTACGCGACATTTAAGAAAATGTGGGGCATAATATATGTTGGGGAACTGTTGTTAAATCAATGCCTTAAAGGACTTATTTCAACTCTAACATATGAAGCCAGGAGCAACTTCGCAAACCGCAAGACGGTAAGAGGCCGTCGGCCCCGAAACACCGGATAGGGACGTGATCTCGATGACCCGGCGAGAAGAAGGGGTTCACGGTATGGGATAACGGAACCATACCGGAAAGCAGTAAACCACATCATACCAACAGGACACTTCGCCTTATTTCTGGTTCTTGTGAACTCTCGTCAGAGACTCAAATTACCCAATAAGTTTAGGAGAATACAGATGCATGTATTAGCTGTCGGACAGCCCTACTCTAACGAAGCTAGTGAATGGCCGGAAGGGTGTCACTATAACTTCGATTCATATGGTCACTGGCTTCACTATTTTTACGAAAAGCCAACTTTAACTGAAATTGCGAGTATACAAAGGGGACCTGCTCGGTTCGGTCTCTTTGTGCAAGACCCAGTAACATTCCTACTCCATCAATTCGGACAAATTCATTGGCATGACGCTTCATACTCTTTCTGGCTCGTTTCAAGAGAACATCGAAGAATCCCGGAACTGACAGAAGGTGAACACGCCTTTCTTAGAGTGGTTTTGGTAGACACGACTAAAGGGATTGTGGCCGCTCTTAGGGCGCTGACCTTCTCCGCGGAATTCACGAGAAGGCGTCACGAAGAAATCCTTCGCCAATCGGAAAGTCCTTGGAACCCTTCACAGCGCGATACGCTTATCGAATCTGTCTATTCCCGCTTTACTACCCAAGATCTTGTCGAACGTTCAATCATATTCTGCAATGGAGGTGATTAAACATGAAAGCAATAGGTTACATCCGCGTCTCGACCGAGGAGCAGGCCAAACACGGCATCTCTCTTGACGTTCAAAGATCCAAGATAACCGCCTATGTAGCCCTCGAGGATATGGAACTTGTAGGCATTGTGGCCGATGAAGGCATTTCCGGATGCTCAATCAAGGGACGTCCGAGCATGATTATCGTTTTAGAAATGGTCAAGAACAGGGAGGTTAAGGCAGTGGTTGTTTTTAAGCTTGATCGTTTGACTAGGAACACTTTTGAAACACTAAAAATATCAAGACTTTTCGATAGGCACGGTACCGCCCTTCACAGCATTTCCGAAAGACTGGACACGAAATCAGCAATGGGCCGTTTCTTCTTCATTATCCTGGCCAGCATCGCCGAAATGGAGCGCGGGATCATGGGAGAGCGCATCTGTGCCGCCATGTCTCGCAAGAGAGAAAAAGGTGAGGCTTTGAACAACAACCCTCCTTACGGGTTCAGAATCGTGGGAGGCCGTCAGCGAGGTTTTAGGAGCCTACGCTATTGTAGAAGCCATCCATCAAATGTAATCATGAGAAAATAATATGAAAATCTCAATAGTTATACTAAGCCTCATGGTCGCTCACATTTGTTTCTGCGAGCCTTGTTTATCATTCGAAGGGATCAAGAACGAAAATGGACAAACCGTCTACAAATTCAGAGACTCCGAGCGCAGGGTAACAATACTCAACAAGAATGTTTTCGCTTAGGGTTGGATGGATAAGAAAAGCGGGAGGCTCTTTGACAAGAGAGGATTTCCCGCTGGGTCTATTAAGCCAGCAAAACGCTTCTCTCCGAACGCCATTAACAAGAAATGACCACTCGAAACTTGGCCGTTACTTAGGCAGTTGTGAGTAATACCCCACATCTTCTCTGCGTTTATTTTATTCCACCTAATATTTTTTTGAAACTTGGGAGTTTTTTCCCCGCTTCAATCGTTAGGTCTTCAAAAACATGGAGACTAACCATGAGGCTACTTCAGCCTGTCGAAGTCGCAAAGATCCTGGCAATCTCACCTGAAACAGTCCACGAGTTGGTACGGCAAGGCTCTTTGAACTGTGTTCAGATAACTCCCAAGATTCGGAGATTCAAGATGGAACATGTCGAAGAATTCATTAACGCGCATTTGAGCAAGACATTTGTCCCACATCCGCATGGAGACTCAGGGTTACCAGACATTGAGACAGGCCCGAGCGATATCCCGGTCAAATACTCTGGCAATGAACTCGCAGGCATTAGAAAGGAAATG
>JAZDKD010000550.1:0-12406 GCA_043803345.1 Pseudomonadota bacterium | reverse complement strand
CCGGATTTTTTTTCAACAGTGACACCCGGGAAATTGGCTACAGTCTGTCTAGCCCCGGTAAGCATATTGAATATTGATGATTTACCGCAGTTTGGCTGCCCGGCGAGAACGACGAGCATTCCGTCCGACTTAAATTGCATGTGCGCTGACCTCCACGCCGCTGGCCTCCCGACGTCTCAACGCAACGAGATAGCCTCGAATCTGAACGTCTATAGGGTCTTTCAAGGGCGCATTTCTAACCATCTTTATCTGTGTTCCTTCAAGAAATCCCATATCGAGCAGCCTTTGCAAGTCAGCGCCGACCAGTGTGACATCAACGATCTCGGCTTCCTGTCCAGGAAGCAGTTTGTCCAAAGTAATTTTCTGTTGTGTACCCACCGAAATAGAGCCCCCTTTTTATTGTCAATTATCCTCAATAACGAATATTTTTTGCGTCATGCCTTTGCCCAGAGCAAGCCGGGAGTTTCCTGAAGCGACCAATGTCGGTCCAGCCTGATTTCCGTTGTTTACAACTCGGATTTCGGAACCGACATTCAAGCCCATGGCGACGAGTCTTGAACGAAACTCCCTGCCGCCTTCAAGAGCGACTACCCGAGCTTGTCTGTCTATTTCCAGCATGGAGAGCGGTTTAACTTCACAATCTTCCATGTTTTCTCCTTGTTCCTTGATAGATCAGGGTTCCGAGGATCTTCCCGGTTGTCCGGGAAATGATTGTCCAAAGTCAATTCCTTGATTCACGGTTCCGATTCTCAAGTTGAACCTTCTACGCAACGGACTAAATGTGCCTAAGCTAACAGAGTTAGACAAGGCTATCTGATCTAGTGCGATCTGTCAATATAAAAATTAGTCAGTCAGTAAATCGCTCGAAAAGATTGAATTGCTGTGTATTGACAGAAATAGTATTACTTAGTAATACTATAAGGCCAGTTCGATAGTCAAACAGAAAAGTGGAGGTTTCTATGAGTTCAAAATGCCTGATAAGGTTAGTTCTGGCTGTCATGCTCGTCATGCTGTATGGGGTGGCTTGCGCGGCTGAAAAGCCTAATGATAAAATCAAGGTGTTCGTGAGTATTGATCCGGTCGCTTATTTCGTTAAGCGCGTCGCCGGTCCGCTCGCTGATGTAAGTGTGCTTGTTGGACCGGGGCAGGAGCCACACACATTCGAGCCGACACCTAAACTGATCACCAAACTGGCGGACGCTCAGGTATTATTCAAGATAGGGTTCCCCTTCGAGGAGGCGCTTATCAAAAAGGCCGGATCCACTTTTAAGGACTTGAAAGTCGTAGATCTTCAGCAGGGAATAAAAATGCGGCCCATTGCCGGGGCTCATAAAGGGCACGGTCATGAAAGACACGGCCACGGTCATTCCCACGACGCGGACGGTCTTGACCCACACACTTGGCTCAACCCGTTGATCGCAAAGATCCAGGCTGCGACCATAGCAACTACTCTAATTCAAATAGATCCAGCCAACATGGCCACTTACGAAGAGAATCTAAAAAAATTTGAAGCTGATTTAGACAACATTAACACTGAACTCATTAATTCTTTAGCGCCGGTCAGAGGCAAGAATTTTTTCGTTTTTCACCCGGCGTTCGGCTATTTTGCCGATGCGTACGGTCTGAAACAGGTCCCGGTTGAAGTGGAAGGGAAAGAACCCACGGCGCGGCAGCTTGCCAGATTGATAGAAGACGCAAAAGCGCAGAGGGTAAAGGTCATATTCGCTGAGCCCCAGTTTCCCCAAAAAGCCGCAAGAACTCTGGCTGAATCAATTGGGGGAGCGGTAGTCTTAATTGATGATCTGTCGCCCGACTACCTCAACAACTTGATGGAGATCGCCAAGACCGTAGGGTCAGCGCTTCGAAGCCAAGCGAAGTAATTTGTGACCAAGATTTTAACTGAAAAGGTCGATTGTTGTCATAGCCACTCCCCCGGCGGTGATCAGTCGTGTGATTGCGGATCGTGTGAACCCGGCCCAGGTGGTAAGAACGATCAGACCTGCGAGTCGGAGATCTTAGCGCGCCACTCAAGGCCCTCAATAATTCCTGTGATAATTGAGGCTGGCTTTCTGCTGCTGTCTGTTGGGTTGCTCTTGATGGGGAATTTGTTTGGGTTGCAGGCGGTTGTAGGCGACCTGTCCATAAGCTTTGTGGCAATAGTGGTCGAAGCCATGCCATTCCTGCTGATTGGAGCGCTCCTAGGGGGGATTATAGAAGAGTTTGTCCCAAAAGAAATATTGGGCCGTCTATTGAGTGGGCGACAACGGTTCGCAATATTCTTGAGCGCCGGGTTAGGGTTGATAGTTCCGTTGTGTGATTGCGCTATAGCGCCATTGGTCAGAAGACTCCTGAACAAGGGGGTTCCCCTTTCTGTGGCCATAGCGCTCCTTCTCGCAGGCCCCATAGTGAACCCAATTGTCGCCGCTTCCACATGGGTGGCCTATAAAGATGACTGGAGCTTCTTGTTTACGCGCATGCTTTTTGGTTATTTGGTCGCTGTCGTCGTTGCTTTCTCAATGAAATTCCTGTTTAGGGGAGGTAAAACGCCCTTATCTGGAACGCCTTTCGATTCCGACCTTACATGTGATTGCTGTCGGTATGGCCATGAGACTGAAAAGAAGGGAAAGATCGAAGAGCGTTTTTTTCTTGCGCTCCAACACTCGTGTAACGACTTTTTCAACATTGGCAAATTTCTTGTCATGGGGGCGTTTGTCGCCGCGTTGGCCAGAACGGTCATCGGAGTTAACGTGCTGCAGGGTTTGTCGTCATCGCCGATAACAGCGATTATCCTGATGATGCTTCTTGCGATGGCACTCAATCTATGCAGCCAAACAGACGCTTTTGTCGCGGCGGGTTTTAGGGGAATATTGCCTGATACGGCTCAAATGGCCTTCATGATTTTGGGCCCTATGCTCGACATAAAGTTATTATTATTGTATCCGACCATGTTTCGGAAGCGTGTGATTTTTGCTCTGGTTTCCTTAACCTTTCTTTCGGTCCTCACAAGCATGATTTTTCTGGAATATGGATTGGGAGGATTAATTGGTGGATGGTAACCTCAAATCGTCTTCAATGAGCCGGTTCATGCTCTTGATAGTTTTGATAGCGTGGATAGCAGCTTTTTGGATACTTATACAGCGAATCGAGGGAACGCCCCTTATTTCCAAATTACTACGTCAGGATTATTGGTGGTTGGTAGATGTTGGGACCGGAATCCTTCTGTTATTCCTGCTGTCACTGGTCTACCTTGATCCCCATTGCGCCGGGCCACACGGAATCAGATTAACGCTACAGGTGGGAATAATGATATTGCCTCTTCTGTACGTTCCAACGGCTGTCACATCACGGCTGAGTCCCGATGCGCTAAACAAACGTTTATCGCTGGCGCAACAGAACTTCAGGATGGCTCAACCTGGTGTGTTTAGTGTATCAGGAGCCGGTTACAGTAATTCAGATCCGAAAAACCGTGACTTGTCTCTACCAGATGATCCGTCCGTGCTCCGCCTGGCGCTATGGCCAGAACCCTATGATGGAAAACTGATCAAGACATTGGGAATGGTTTACAAAAACGACAATCTACCACCCAACTCATTTTATTGCTGTCAACTGGTCATGTACTGCTGTGCGGCCGACGCGTCGCCGTTAGGGGTGTTGGTAGAGTATGACGGAGTCAATGACCTGACAAACGGTCAATGGGTGAAAGTTGAAGGGAAGGTCAAAATATCCAGGGGGGGAGATCGGCAAAAAACTGAGATTGTGGCCGAAAAAGTTGAGCCTATAGAGCCGCCCAAGGATCAGTATCTTTATCCATAGAATCATGGAAGAAAGGCTTACAAACGCCTGCAGGACAGCGGCCCTTCACGAGTGTCGCCAGGTTGATAAATCTTCGCTCGGGACCCTGTGATTTGGCCATGTTACTTCGCTCTGGCAGGCGATTAGTGTAGGAACTCCCGAGCCGTCTGGCCGAAGATGAGCGGAATTGTTGCTTCCCCTTTCACAACCCCAACCACCGCTAATTCTCAATCCAGGCGGGTGGTTTGTAACAGTTATAATGCCATACAGAGAAACCAACCAATGCGACACCGGCCAAAACATGCAAATTAAGACTTGGATCATGATTACCACGATTCCGGTAACAGCGGTTGTGAAACTGGGGAAGGACCAGTAAGGCCAGAGTTCCCACCATACCAATCTTGGTCAAAGTTCTGATTGAGCTTGCGTCCATAGTGATTCGCACCTTTTATATGACGGAGGATGTCCCGGGCCATGGCCGACCATTTGTTGCGGCGTTGACTATGACCCGGGCACACCCTTAAGCCGATTATTCTCCAGGCTTTTTAAGTTCAGCCTGAGCGTCCTCGAACATTTCTTTGATTTCGCCGAATCCGTCCTGGGCGGCGGAATAGGCTTTTACAACACCCGCCATAATGGCCTTTTGAACTGTATCATTGGTAATGAGGAGCGTGAGGGCGGTTCCGATCAGAGCCCCCTTCCAGAAGCCCCAATCACTCAGGTTGAGACCCAATATTGAATACCCCTCCTCACTTGGGGGTTCAGCCTGCTGAACCGGAGCGTGGGGATAGTATCCGTAATGGTTGGCGTCATGCAGACGCGGATGATGCATGGATGCGCTTTGATAGGTCCCCGGATGGGGTTGATGGCCCCCCGCGCCGGTGTCCATCTGATACGGGCCGTGGCTGTAGCCTGTAAAGCCCTGGTGTGGCATCCCCTGAGCAGGCCCTGGCGCGCCTGCTGATCCACCTGGATGAATCGATGGACCCGGTGTCATAGGTGATGGAGGGAAAGGGGACGGCGTTGGGCCGGGAAATGTTGAGCAGCCGCATCCGGAATGTCCCATATTTCCCATATTAGTTCCCGCATCTTCAGTTCCTGGAAAACCATGTTGCGAAAAGTCCATTTAAGTTCCTCCTGTTTCGACGTAATGTTTCGGCTCTCTACTTGGTCTTTTTCGATGGCGTCACTATTTCGTCAGAAGTGTATTTTCCGATTGAATTGAGCATATAAATCACGCCGGTCGCCGTGGCGAGCATGACCGCAAACGATACTATTCCTGAGCCTCCAACAGCGCTTGCGGCTGCTGTGGCGGCTGCTGTGGCCACTCCCGCTCCGGCCCCTTTGGCCACGGTATCTACGAGAGCCTCATTGAGCGTCATTTTGTTAGCCCTTACCTTGTGAAGATTCACTCCGAGGGCCGCTGATCCGCCCACCACGAAGCCGAACCCGCCGGCCGCGAGGACTCTCGATGAATCAAAAGGCGCCACCGCCCTTGCAGGGTAATACGCGGGATAGTGACTCTGATGGGTTTGAATTGGATAACTGTTCATATTCATTTCCTTTCTTCCTCTCTCTAAAAAATATTGTGGTTGTGTCACGGTTTTTTACCGTCGGGTTGCTCCGCTCCTTGAGCCTTGTCTTGAAATGCGCCGAAGAGGCCCCCCAACGTTCCTAGTAAGGCATTTCTTACAGACTCGCTGTTAAACAGGAGCGCTGCAACGCTCCCTATAACGATCCCTTTCCAGAACTGATCGTCACGAAAATTCAGGTTCAAGAGCCCGTTGATCAGATCTTGCGGGGTCGCCTGACCTTGCAAGGCTTTTCCGACCATATCAGCTAACTGTCCTGAATTATCTTCGGTGTGACAATGATGACGCGGAGTCGCTCCACCGACAAAGCCAGCGCCCCCATCGTTTGCAAAATAAGGTCCCCCGGTTGGATGCCCATATGTCCCAGGATGATGCGTAAAATAGCCGGGATGATAGCCTGGACCTGGATGTGTCCAGGGATGAGGCCCCCCCATTGGCTGATGGGAAGCGAAACTTCCATGAAGCCCCGGATCGCCCATGTAATGTCCAAAATAGGGGTCAGGGCTGGGAATTGGGCCAGCCTGTCGCTGTCCGGAACCGGGATTCCAAAACCCGTGCGTCTCCTGTGAAGCCTGGAATCCGTTTGGGTTTTCACAATTGATTTGCGAGTCGGCGTTTTTGGAGCATGTGTCTCCATAACGCGTCCAGTCCTGAGAAGGCGGCTGCCTTTGGGCGCCTTCCATCGCCCCGGCCGGACCAGCGTGTTCCCCTGTGACGATTTCATCGTAACAAGAATCGCAGCGCTCTCTATCGACGACATCGACAGCCTCCCGCATTCCACCTGAAGGGTTGACCGGAGGTTGTAGCGCAACTCCTACCGGTTCAGGGATGGAAGCGGGCGCTTCCCCCTTGTTCCCAAGATCTTGTTGCATAGTCAGATTTCCTTCCATTAATTTCTCCTAACGCCTGCGCCTTCTCAGCCAAGGCGGCAAGGTCTTCCTTATAGAAAAGGAGTCTGGTCGAGTTGCTCACCACACCTACTGTTATGAGGTTGTGGAAGAACGCTCCCGTTAACGGCGAGATCCACCCGAAGGCTGCCAGAAACATCCCCGCTAAATTCAGCGCCACGGATATAGTGTAATTTTCGTTTATCACTTCCAGTGTCTTCTGTCCCAATGCCACGGTTTGAGCCACGAGAGCCAGATCCCCGTTACGAATGACTACATCCGCATGTTCTATGGCCACATCGGCCCCCGAGTCCCCCATTGCAAAGCTGATGTCCGCGTGAGAAAAAGCAGGCGCGTCGTTAACCCCATCTCCAATCATGGCAACTGTCGAGTCCGGATAAAGCGCTTTGCATTGCATGATCCAGGAAGCTTTGTCCAATGGAGACTGTTCCCACCTGATCGTATCGATCGGGAGATTTTGGGCAAGAGCCCTTGCGTGTTTTTCACGGTCTCCCGTCAACATAGCGATATGTTCTACGCCGAGCGCTTTCAAAGCCAGCAGAGCCTCAGAGGCGGACTCCTTCAAACGGTCTTCTACGCCCATCAGTCCGATGAGCCTTCGGTTGCACGCTACGAACAGGACGCTCTCACCTTTTGCAAGCATCCGTTCCTCCTCCTCATGGCCCATCTCGTGTTCTACGCTGTAATCCTCCATGAAATGGTGGCTTCCCACGAGGATCTCATCCCCGTTGATCCTGGCCTTGACGCCGTGGCCAACAATCATCTCAGTATTTTCGTGCGGAGGAATCTCGATCTCCGATTCATGAACCTTATTAAGAACAGCCAGGGTCATCGGATGCTTGTAGTGCATCTGTGAACTTGCGGCCAACTGAAGAATTTGAATTGGTTGATATAGTTTATCCAGGGAGATCACGCGAGAAACCCTTGGAACACCTGAGGTCAGTGTCCCGGTTTTGTCGAAGGTAAGGTGTTTGATCCTACCGGCTCCTTCAAGATATCGTCCACCTTTTACGAGGCTTCCCTGCCCGGCGGCGTTTCCCATGGCGGCGCTGAGAGCTGTGGGGGTTGAAAGACTGACTCCACAGGGGCAAGCGATGATCAACATTGCCATGGCCCGCTGAATACGGCCGGTAATGAGATAGATTAGGAGTGACAACGCGAGTGAAAAAGGCGCCACCGCATCGCTGAATCGCTGGGAGGAAAGAACTATCTCGGCTTTTTGCTCCTGCCCCTCTTCGATAAGTCGAATGATCTGCCCCAGTCGTGTTTCTTCACCGGTTGATTCCACCTGAACCAATATCTTGCCCATTTCCACGGTGGTTCCAGCAAGAGCGATGTCGCCGGCGACCTTAAATACGGGTTGGGATTCACCTGTCATTGTGGACTCGTTGACCAGCGCCTCCCCCTCGACAACTTTTCCGTCCGCCGGCAACGCGTCCCCTTCTCGAACGCTTATGATATCGCCCTTGACGAGATCGGAAACGGCGATCTGAAGTTCAACACCGTCTCTGACAACCCACGTTGTCCTAACATCCTGATGGAGCATGTCCCGAATGGCTTGTCTCGTCTTTTCCACTGTGCGTGTCTCCAGCCACTCAGAGAAATTCACCAGCCACATGACGACGAGGGCCGCCATAGCCTCACCCATGAGAATCGAGACAATAGCCGCGCACGAGACAAGAAGGTCCATGCTGATCCTGCCATTGTTCAGGTTTCTCAGAGCCTCGGTCATGATCGGGACGCCCAACCCCACAGCGACTAACGCTGGGAGATTGAATATGCGAGACACCAGGGCGTGCCTGCCCGGACGAGCGCCACCGAAAAGCAAACGCCGTATCCACTCAAACAATATGTATACGCCCGCAAGAACGAGCACTGTTCCGGACACATGGGGGCCTTCATTTGTGTATTTGCGAGAGCAAACTGAACATGTGGAATTCACGTTGGAATTTTGAAGTCGTGGAGCCACGGGAATCACAATGGCAAAAACTTCGGCCACCGCGTCATTATCAAAAGCGTTTTCAGGGTGATGTAATATCACTGAACCTGACGCCAAATGGACTTCGACATCGTCAATCCAGGAGACTTCGTTCAGCTCATCGGCAACCCTTTGCGCCAATTCCCTTCTACCCGCCAAATCTGGGACCCGGATTCTTGTCCGCCAATTCAGAGTATGTGCGACTTCAAAACGCATGCTGACCTGCCTAACCTTTAAGATGGAACAAAGCTCACCCAGATCGGGAAATTTAGTTGACTCGATGAGAGTCACTCTCAGGCGATTTCCTTCCCTGATTCTGTTGATTCATCAGGAAGTCCAGGGGCTTCCCAAGTCTCGAGCCTATTCGAATTCAGGAGAATCCCCAACGTGTGGGCGATGTGCAAAAGGCCACCCATGACAGGGGAAAGTAGACCGGCTGCGCCTAAAAAGGCGCCGACCACGTTTGTGCTGATTGCCAGCAAGTAATTCTGTTCAACAATTCTGATGGTTTGATGACTGAGTTGACGAAGCCTGACGATTCTTTCAAGGTCACTGTCAACCAATGCGATGTCCGCTGATTCAATGGCCACGTCTGCGCCGCCGGCCCCCATTGCAATCCCGACGTGGGCCCTGGAAAGGGCCAATGAATCATTGACGCCATCCCCCACCATTACGAGTCGCTTTCCGTTTGTCTGCAGTTTGGTTACGTATTGACCCTTGTCCTCGGGCAGCAACCCTGCGCGGTAATCATCAAAACCAAGACTTACCGCCATGGACTTAGCCATTGCTTCGGTATCTCCCGTTACCATGTGAATGGTGTCCACTCCGTCGCTTCTGAGCCAGCGTAAAACTTCTCCGGCTCGGGGACGGGAGCTGTTTGCCACAGTTATCATGCCATATACTCGGCCATTCTTTGCGACATACAGGGCGGTGTTACCTCCTTCAGCAGCGTCGGCGGCTCTATCCCTGAAATACGAAGTGTTTATCGACTCTTCCGCCATAAACTGTTGGTTACCAACAAGAATTGTGTCTCCGTGCAGTTCGGCCCTGACGCCTCTGCCTAGGACGAATTCGCAGACAGCGTGATGTTCCGGCACTATGCCGCGAATGTTCGCCGCTTCAACTATTGATTTAGCCATAGGATGTTCATTATGAATCTCAGCGGCGGCCGCAAGTTCCAGCACATGACGCACTGTCCGTTTGGGTGGGAGGGGAACCACTTCAATCACTTCCGGCGTGTCAGTAGTCAATGTTCCTGTCTTGTCGAAACAGAAACAGTCCGCCTTTCCTATCGTTTCGAGATAAAGACCGCCTTTGACGAGGATATGGTTTCGAGCCGCATTGGCTATCGCCGCTGTAATCGCTGTGGATGAAGCGAGCACAGTGGCGCAGGGGCAAGCCATCACCAACATAACGGTGAAAGACCGCAAAAGGCTGCCGGTCAACATTAATGTGGCCACCGTGGCGCCGGCGCCCAGGGCCATGAGTCTGGCTGCAAGGATATCGGCGTGTTTTTCTACCGGCGCCCGGTTGGCAAGGGAGTTTTCCACCAGGTAAAGTATCCGGCACAGGTAAGTGTCGTCGCCGACTTTCTCAGTTCTGATAAAGATAACCCCCCTCTGAACGATGGCGCCTGCAAAGACAGGGTGTCCCCGTTTTCGGAGTTCCGGTTCAGAACGGCCCGTTATATGGGCTTCATCCACCATGGCTTCCCCCCTGACTATGGTTCCATCCACGGCGATTTTCTCTCCGGTGTGCGCCACAACGATGTCCCCAACCTGTATCCTGTCAACGGGTATTTCAACTTCTACACCGTTTATCCAAATAAAAGTGTTTTTCTCAGCCAGCTCCAAAATCGCTCTGATAGCCTTGCGTGATTTGTCGGCGACGTAGTCCTCAAGCAATAGACCCAACCGAAGAATCCAGATGACTTCCAGCGCGGTGAGGGCCTCTCCGGTGAAAATGGCCAGAACGCACGTGGCTGCAAGGAAGGGAAAGAGACTGGCGAATCTTCCTTGCCGCATGTCTTGCCATGCGTGACGCAGCAGCGGAATCGCTGCGACCACGGCTACAAGGGCAACCAGACTAATAGGTCCCTGAGCGAGAGGAGCTTTGAACAGGATCTCTCGAACGAGAGCGTAGAGCATAAAACAGGTGAGAGCGACGACTTCGGCAATGCGCGCCGTAAATGTTCGTTCCATCGCCGGCTCCCCCGGTCGGCATACGTCGCATTCGGCCGCGCAAGAGGCCGGCTGCGGAGCAACGCTTGTTTCAGGAACTGATAAAGCGAAACGCAGCCCCTCAGTGGCAAGTTTCAATACTGCCCGAGACCCGATGTTCTCAGGATTGTACACCAAAATTACGCTTCCCGTGCTTGAGCGCGCCTCAACGGAAACAACCTCTTTCCGTTCAGAAAGCCAAACCTGAAGATGATTCGCACGGCCTTCAAGAAAGCGGATGAGAGAGACCTTTATGCGCATTCTCCCTGGAATAGAGTGACGGATCACCATGTCTTTTTCGGCAATTGAATTAGTGAAGGGTGTTTCATTTTCTCGGGAATTGAAGCGCCCGACTCTCATGTGCATTCTATTCTCTCCCGTATTTTGTCTTCAACAATGGGGCGATTGCGGAGCGAATTCAAATCAACAGTTCGGTAATGATATGCGCCCTGTTATTGGCGGTCATTCTCCACCACTAGAATCTTCTTTGTTGTGCCGGAGCCTAGTGCAAGTCGGGCATGTCCTGAAGCGACCAAGGTTGGCCCGGCGTTAATTCCATTACTCACGACGCGCACTTCCGAACCAACGTTCAATCCCATGTCTGAAAGCCTTGAGCGAAAATTTATGCTTCCAGCCAATGCGATAACTCTCGCCGACCGGCCTGTTGCGAGCATACAAAGCGGTTTGAAATTGAAATCTTCCATGTCTGCTCCTTATGTGCGCTGACTGTTCAATTGTTGAAGCGCCAAGATTGGTTACGCCGCGGCGTCATGCGCCGCATTTTCTATGGTTCGTTTCAGAGTGGCCAGGCTTGCGGATTTAACAAAGCAACAGGGTATCCCCCTGGCTTTACAAATCCGCTTAGCCGATCTGGCTGCGTTGTGGCTGTTGACTTCTATGGGGCATACGACGAGATTAGCCTTTCCGATGACATCTTCAAGGGCGTCATCGCCGTTCCTGCAATAACCGTCATGACGATGGAATTTGCCTCCCATGGACTCGATCAACTTTTTATAATGCGTTTCAAGACTGTCCAAACCACCAACCATCGCCACACTCATCCCATTCAGGAAGCTTGAAATTGGACATGTGGCTTTGGGGACACCGCAAACGGTTTCATTTTGTTGGCGGCTCAAATCCGCCAACTCAGCCATCAGGCCGTCAATTTCATTACGGAAAAGAGTTATCTCGCTCTGGAACGATTTGCTTCGGTTTCTCTCTTCTTCAAGCATCTGTCTTAGCTCGACAATTTTCTGTTTGTTATTACAGTTACAGGAACAAGTGATGTGAGGCGCAGTAAGGGCGACAGCGGTCGCTGGTCGGGCTTTTGCTTCATTTGAAATGAGTTTTCGCTCCAACCGCAAATTGGTCTTTTCTAGCTTATCAAGTTCTCTTTTTGTTGCTAGGAGCGATCTTTTCAGTTCAAGGACCACCTCTGTTTTTTGTTTAGAAGCAGGAACATTAGAATTCCTGGATGTAAGATCTTTCCAATATTCACGGACCAATCGATGTTCCAACAGATGAACGAATCCAAAGAAAGCGGGTTCGTATTTGGCGCCGCCATCTGAGGTGGCCACCCCCCAGAGCGCGGCCCAAAGCGGAACACTCAAATTCTCCGGATTTCTACGAAGAGTTTGCAGGATCACCAGAGGATCGAGTTCCGTGAGCTTATGGGAGTGGGCTTCATATTTTCTTTTCAAAATCTTTTCGATGTGGCGTGATAGCGGGTTTTCAGTCTGACAATATTCGACAAACGCTGAATGAAACGCCAACTCGTCATCCACCAGGTCATTGTGGTTTTTCAGTTTGAATCGTTTAGCGATGCTATTGACGTCCTTGTTGTCGAAAGCTGTTCCCAGGACTTTACAAATTGTTGAGGGCTTAATTTCCCAAAGTCTTTTTGTAGAATTCATCTGC
>JAZDKD010000549.1:0-16445 GCA_043803345.1 Pseudomonadota bacterium | reverse complement strand
TTTTGCGTCAACATAATCCCATTTGAGATTTAAAATAGGCTCAGCGAATTTGCCACCTTTCTTGTAGAGAACTTTGATTTTTTCAAACAACTCAACAAGAATGTCTCCATCCGGCTTTGCCATGCCAGGGGCGTCTATAGCCTTGTATCTCCACTGGGCCCATCGACCGCTGTTGCTGATGCTGCCTTCCTTCTCAACTGAAGCGGCGCACGGCAACATAAAAACTTCAGTCTTAATTTTCTTAGGATCCATTCCGGGTCCTTTCCAGAAGGATCCGGTCTCATTGTCGAAAATGTTTACATTTACCAGCCAGTCCAGTTTGCCAAGCGCCTGTCTGACCTTGTTGGCGTTGGCC
The DNA here is from genome assembly GCA_043803345.1 of Pseudomonadota bacterium. GTDB lineage: Bacteria > Desulfobacterota > Desulfomonilia > Desulfomonilales > Desulfomonilaceae > CAJBEZ01. Next base: position 16,090 of record JAZDKD010000549.1, on the reverse strand, counting down.
CCCGAACAAGCCGGGTTCTGGCCCCATGCGAAGAAACCCTTAATCTTTCCTTCATACATGGCGTCAAAAAGATTTAGCCATGAGCAGTTCTGCCCAACATCCAATTTTGGAAGCCAGCCGTACCCGAAATCATTCTCCTTCGTAGCATTGTCTCCCCAAAAGGTTTTCATGAGACTCACGAAATATTTCGGCAGGTTTTGCGGCCAGTTCGCCGACATGGGTTCCGCTGTCTTGGGGGTTATTGCCTTCAGATATGCTTCCATGTTGGCAATGTTGGATCTCGGATAAGCAAGATAGCCGGGAAGTATGTGGAACAGCAAGGCCTGGTCTGTTGAGCCTTGAACGTTAGACTCTCCCCTCATTGCGTTGACACCACCGCCGGCAATGCCCATGTTTCCCAACAGTAGTTGGATAATGCACATGGTCCTAATGTTTTGAACGCCAACAGTGTGTTGAGTCCAACCCATCGCGTACATTATTGTCCCGGCTTTGTCTTTTGTTCCGGTTGAAGCGTAAGCTTCATAAACTTTCAGGAGGTCAGGCTCTGGCGTGCCAGTTATTGAGGACACAACTTCAGGGGTATACCGAGAGTAGTGTTTCTTGAGCAATTGATAGACACACTTTGGATCTTGAAGAGTATCGTCTCGTTTAACCCGACCGTCCTGATCCCTCTCAAACGCCCAGAAGGTAGCGTCATATTTTTTGGTCTTGGGATCATATCCGGCAAAAAGACCATCCTCAAAGTCGAATTTGGGGCCGACAATGAAGGAAGCGTTCGTGTAATTAACAACGTAATCCTTGAAGTATTTCTCATTGTCAAGAATATACTTGATCATACCTCCAAGAAACGGGATGTCTGTCCCGGATCTCAACGGAGCATAGATGTCGGCTTTTGCGGAGGTCTGAGTGTACCGAGGGTCCACAGAAATTAAAATTCCACCATTGTCTTTGGCTTTTTGGACCCATTTCATTGATATGGGATGATTGGAGGCAGCGTTACTGCCCATCACGAGGATACAATCACTGTTTTTGAGGTCTATCCAGTGATTTGTCATTGCGCCACGACCGAAAGACTCTGCCAGAGCCTGTACTGTGGCGCTGTGTCATATACGGGCCTGGTGTTCAATATAAACTAGGCCCAGGGCTCTCATCATGGCCTGCAAAGGCCATAGTTCCTCGTTGTCCAGAGCGGCGCTACCAATGTGTGCTATCGCTTCAACTCTGTTAACAGCCTCACCCTTGCCGTTCTTTTCAATAAAACTAGCGTCTCGGGTCGCTTTTACACGTTTTGCGATTTCCCCCAACGCCCAATCCCATGACTTTTCCTGCCACTTATCACTTCCTGGCGCCCGATAAAGGACTTTTTGCAAGCGATTGGGGTTATTGGCGGTCGTTTGAAAAAGCGCAGCTCCTTTTGCGCACAAGGCACCTTCGTTAATGGGGTGATCCGGATCACCTTCAATGTTGATTATCTTCTTGGCCTTGGTGTCTGTACTGCAAATCAGGCCACAGCCTACTCCGCAATACGAACAAATGGTGGTTGATTGCTTGGCTGACTTGATTTTGTCAATTTTCTTCAACTCTTGAGCGTAGGCCTTAACCGGCCCCATGTCAACGCCTAGAGAAGAAAGAGCCAAGCCCGCACCGGCCACGCCTGAAATCACTAAGAATTCTCGGCGTGAAACTGTCATGACGCGCTCTCCTTTCTAAAAATGAAGTTTGCACTCTTCTAAAAAAGCCTATGGTTGTAGGGAATATCATTTTGAATTCCCAGATAAGCGAAAACTATTGTCCACTCGGCTTTGCTGAATCAAAAAATAAATAAGCCTATATGGTTGAATTAACTTATGATATTGGTTCGCTAGACGAACTTTTCACACTTGGTTAGTTAAGGCTTCCAATGCCTTTATTTCAGTAAAACAGGCGAAAGAAGGGGAGTCAATCGACTAATTGGGGGGCAAGATAGATATGGTTTTGATTTAATTGGATAAAAAACTAAAAAATATTAGTTTCCGTAATGTCAAGAATGACATAACTTTGTTTTAGTCTTAGGCGTATAGTATTTGCGTTCAACGCTCATCGGATTCTCAAAAGTTCTCTTAGACTCTGGATAAGCAAATATACAAACCCCATCATGACCAAAATTCTTCCGATCAAAAATTTGTCGATTGGACCATTTCGAAAGATCGCGTCTTGAAGTGGGTCAATCACGAAATAACCCAGGAGAGTCAGGGCTGATACGCATATCACAATCTTTATCGTTGGATTTAAAAACTTCTTTCCCGCCATAAACAGATTCTCCTTTCATCATACAACTTGTAGTATACAAATTTTTTGGCCAGTAAGTGATCTTTTTTGATGAGGCATTCTTTCACTCTTTTGAACTGGATGCTTGTGTTGGTCTTAGGATTGAGCTATTTGCAAAATAAGAAGATAAAACAGGAGCAAAAATGAAAATTGTTTTGATTAACGCTTCTCCAAGAATGGAAACCGGAAATACACAGATCATCCTTACGCCGTTTATGTTAGGGGCAAAAGAAGCGGGCGCTTCCGTCGATCTTGTTGTGTTGGCTAGAAAAAATATCAAAGAATGCATTGGTTGTTTTTCCTGTTACGCAAAAACACCTGGACGATGCGTACACGATGACGCAATGCCAAAAATAATGGACAGGATCAAGGCTGCCGATATGTTGGTTTTGGCCACTCCCGTCTACATAGACGGAATGACCTCGCTCGCCAAGAAATTCGTCGACAGAATGGTAACCTTTCTTGATCCGCACTTTGTCACCGAAAATGGCAGGATCGTACACCCTCTTCGATATAGTTTCCCAAAAAAAATGTTCATCATAAGCGTATGCGGTTACCCTGGGCTTCACAATTTTGATCCTATGGTTCTTCACTTTGAGAAGATCTGCAAGAATTTTAGTTCATTTTTCTGCGGCGCTCTGCTTAGGCCGGCGATCTTTTCGATTCTTCTAACCAAGAAATATCCTGAAAGAGTTAGGAATGTTCTTGATTCTGTAAGGTCGGCCGGTCGTGAATTAGTGACAGATGGCGTAGTATCACCTGAAACCCTAGGCGAGGTGGCGGCCGACATCTGTTCGGAGCAAGAACTTATTCACACAGCTAACGCATACTGGGACAGGGAATTAAAAACCACTGAACAGTAGGCTGCCCTCATATACCGAGTCATTATGCACACTGCGATGCGACATCCTACCGGAAGCTACAGGATCAAGTTAAACATTATTTTAATACATTTGTGTTCTCTGCTCATTCTAATTATTGGTGAAGGCGTTTGCCTGGGGGGTGGAATATTGTATTTAAACCCCCCAAGATCGGAGGGACTGGATATTGCGGTCGCACGACCAATCTGCCAAATTTCCAAGACGCTAGTAACGGTTACTGAATCCTATGTTGAGTTTAAAACGAATCAAGTATTCCTAAATGATAACGACCATCCTCTTGAAGGAATATTCATATTTCCATTGCCTAACGAAAAATCGATTCGCATCAAAGAAGTATGGATTGAGGGCAAGGGCCAAGCCTTTGACATCATAAAGGCTAACGAACTTTTCTCGTTGGTGAAAAAAATCACAATTGAAACTGAAGATCCATCATTGATGGCTATTGTTAACAGTCCTGCAATTGTGCTTAGTTCCGTGCGGTTAAATATACGTGAAAGTAAATCGTTTCGCATATCATACAGAATCCCACTGAAAATAACAGACAATGTTTTGGATATTGACCTCAACATGGAGGGCGAACGCTACGCCCTGGCGCCGATAGGGGAATTTGAGATTCAGGTTCGTTTCAAACTGTCGCGCTCTCTTAGAACTTCAATCTCTCCGTCTCATAGGATTGACATTGTGAACGAATCCGATGAACGACGACTAGTTTCAGTGAAGGAAACTGAAATCAGGAGACCAAGCGACTTTAGACTGCTCACGTCAGTGGGCGGGTCCGGACTGAGCGTCAAGTTGCTTTTTTATCCATCCACGACTAAGGCAGGCCATTTCCTTGCCATGGTGGAACCGCCGCTGTCGAGATTTGACAAACGGAGCCCCCCATTGGATCTGGCTATACTCCTCGACTGCTCGGGCAGCATGGGCCCAAAACACTTGATGCTCGGCCGGAAAGCTGTTTCGCTCTTTTTGGAAAAGTTGCGACCCACTGATCGCTTTGACATAATAAAAATCACCTCTAGACAAAAGAGACTTTTTGGAAGACTAGTTGAGGCGACGCCAAAAAGAGTCTCAGACGGACTTGGATTTCTGGTGGAGCCTGACGACGGCGATGGAACCGACCTTTTTAATGGTGTCCTTTGTGGTCTGGAGACGCTGTCATCAAAGAAACGTCCAGGTTTCATGATCCTGATCAGCGACGGGAAATCCACTATCGGTAAGACTGGTGGCGAGGCTCTGGTCGAGATGATCAGGCGTTACAACAAAAACAGGACAAGAATATTCGTCTTGGCCCTGGGCGATGCTCCGGACTTGACAATCCTGGATCAAATAGCCAAGACATCTGGCGGTTCAGTCTTTCACGCCAATGAATCCAACAACTTAGAAGGGGGGATTCACAGGTGGCTATCCAGTGTCATTTCTCCCCGGGTAGTCGATCTAGTCCTTAACTTAAAAGATCTCGATCCGGAACTCGTTGTTCCAGAACCAATCCCAGAAATCATGGGACAAGAAAGTGTCATCGTTACTGGACTCTATAGAAAAGCGCCCAATGGAGGGGCTTCTGTTTCGGTAAAAGGCAAAATTGATGGAAATACTGTAGTCGGTGTCAGTAAACCCGAGGTGTCCACTCAAGCAAGACCTCACCACTTCATTGCTCATCTGTGGGCGATGCGTAGAATGGCGAATCTTATTGATCTTGATAGGACAAAAGGAAAAAACCAGTCTTTAGTCGGAAAAATCGGCGAGATTAATCAAAGTTTCGGTTTTGAAACTCGCGACGATGACCTTGCAGGGGAACGTGATTTCTATAAACTTCTTTGGAAATACAAGACGTCATTTATACCAGAAGAAGTCACAGCGAAGGAATGTCGCAGGATAGGAAACAGAATTTTCAAAACCATTGATGGATGTTTGACTCAAACAGACTTAGAGTCATCATCTCCTGAACAAGATATAATGTTTTTGAGCAAAGAATACTTCGATCTAATTAAACTTAATTCGGAATTAGCGCCGATAGTCGCTCTAGGGCCAGAGGTCAAGTTTTATGATCGAGACCAAACTGTTAGAATAACCCGTTCCAAAACGCAAAAGAGCTTGATGAACCAGCAATACATAGGACATGACTAACTAGATGATCGGGGGGCGCATGATGAAGGCTATCGCGGTTCTTGCGGCTTTCGAAAGCTGTGGTTGCTCGTCTTCGAGTCCTGCTAATTGACGGAGGTGATCGGCGGTTCTTAAAAGCATCATGGCTATGTCGCCTTCATCAGCGGAGAGATTTTCTGTCAAGTCATCCCACGGGGCTTGGTTTGCCCAGGAAAATGTTGCGGCGCAGGGCCAAAACGAAATCGAAGGAAAATCGAATCCTCTTTCTATCATGAAATTAATTAAAGGCTTCAGTTCTTGAATCATGTGTCTAAATTTTTTCCACAGGTGACGGGTATCAGACCACAATTGCCGACTAATATGTATGTCACGTTCTTTATCAACCACAAACGGAGATATCATTGCGGCAAGACTGATCGGATCAAGTCTTGAAAATTCGCCGCGCCTTATCAATTCTGCTATTAGTAGCGGATGATCCAACCTCAACTTGGCTGCCCATTTTCCGTCAACGGTCGGCGTTCCGTCCCCATCGACGTAATCGAGTTCCTGTAACAGATGCAAGTGATTCGAAAAGCCATCCAGCAATTTTAATTTGATTTTCCTGGATCGAGTCTGATTTAAATTGTGAGCTGAAAAAGACATTTCGAGAAGTTTTATCACTCCTGCCGGATCGTGAGAGAGTAACAAATTCAATACCATTGAGAAGTTGATAGCTATTCTCGAACGAAGGGGTTCTGGACTAGAAAGCAGCAATTCGTAGGCCAATGGCACATCAAAAAACTTGCCCGGCGCCATAACTATGAAGCCGGCTTTATCCTTGCCCCTGCGTCCAGCTCGTCCCGTCATCTGGTGAAATTCTGTCGCAGTCATGTCAACGAATGATCTTCCGTCAAAACGGTCAGTGTTTAGAATGACCACTGTTCGAGCTGGGAAATTCACTCCAGCGGCAACTGTTGAGGTAGAGAAAATTGCTTCAAGCCTCCCGGCCAACATCATTTGTTCGACCAATAACCTCCAAGACGGCAAATGTCCAGCATGATGAACGCCCACTCTGCACATCATCAATCTTTGGATGTGCCTCTGGCTTTGTAACTCGGGATTTTTTTCCAAATAGGCTTCAATTTCCATGTCAAAACCGTCTTCATGGGGCAACATGGGGGCTTGGGTCAAAGAGGCCAGCGCCTTGTCGCATTCTGCTCTGGATTTCATGAAGATTATGGCCGGCAAAAGATTGAAATCTCTAAGCACACTCAAAATTTTGTTGAAGTCATGGTGATTGTTGTCGTAGCGCCTTTTCTGTTTTTTCTTTTTTCTTGCAAACTCCGCCACCTGAGGGAACATTCTCCGGCCCCTCAGAAATGGAGTGAGTTCTCCTGAAGGCATGAGAAATAAAGCGTTCAGAGGAACCGGCCTATCCACTGAAAGGACTACCTTACAAGGGGATTTACGGATGTTTTCAAGCCACCTGGCAATGTCATCGGCATTCGAAATAGTAGCTGACAGGAGCAAAACCCTGACTCTGGGTGGAAGATAAATTAGGACCTCTTCCCAAACCACTCCCCGGTCTGGATCGCCTAGATAATGCGCCTCATCGAGAATTACCAGATCTACGGCAACGTCGTTACCAGCCTCCATGGAATCATAAAGCTGATTCCTAAGAATTTCGGTGGTACCTACTATGACAGGCGCGTCATAATTTTCCTTTCTGTCTCCTGTGAGAATTCCAACGTTGTCTGCCCCCAATTCCAATCCAAATTCAACAAGCTTCGCGTTGGACAATGCTTTGAGTGGTGTTGCATACCAAGTGCGAAGACCTTTAGATAAAAAATCCCTCGTGGCCTCCAGAGCAATCCAGGTTTTCCCTGAACCTGTTGGAGCGCTGACCAGAACATCCTGGACCAAAATGTTTTCTAGAGCCTGTAGTTGAAATGGGTCTGGACGAAAAGCCGATGGTTCCGGTTTGCCAATATTAGAAATTAGGACCTTCGCCTCAGTATGAAGGCTTGGGGAAAAAGGTTCGTCTCTATCATGTTGCGGTTCGTGCTTCCTAAAAGCCGTAGTCGCAATTCTTCTTTGAAAATTTTGTCCTGTTTTAATTTGTCTAGTAGCCATTTAAAACCGTAATTCGCCAGACCAGCGTTTCAATCGCAGAAAAATGGTTTATACCGCTTCTTGATGCCTGAAAAGAGCCGTACACCAGTCTGATGATTGATCTGGGTTGTGTCATGTCATGCCCCAGCAAGAGCCTCTTCCAAATCATTCAATATGTCCTCTACATCTTCTATTCCCACCGATAGTCTGATCAGTTCATCAGGAATCCCAGCCTGCATGCGTTGTTCCTTGGACAATTGCGAGTGTGTGGTGCTTGCTGGATGAATGACAAGACTTTTGGCGTCCCCCACGTTCGCCAGGTGTGAAAAAAGTTTCAGATCGTTGATAAAACGTTTTGCCGTCTCTGAGTTTCCTTTTATGCCAAAAACCACCACACCGCCAGCGTATCCATTTTTAAAATACTTATTCGCCTGATTGAAAGAAGGATCGGACTCCAGACCTGGATACTTAACCCAAAGGACCTTAGGATGTTTTTCCAAGTAATTGGCAACCTCTAAGGAGTTTAGACAATGTCTCTCCATTCTAAGTCCAAGCGTCTCGAGCCCTTGCAGAAACATCCAGGCATTGTCGGGGCTTATGCACGCTCCCATGTTCCTCAAGGGCGCTAGTCTCATTCGCAGTATATAGGCCATCTTGCCCAAGTCTCCCAAGTCGTGAGCAAATCGCAAGCCATGATAAGAAGGTTCAGGTTCATTCATCAGCCTAAACTTTGGGTCGGTCCAATCAAATTCTCCCGCGTCCACAACTATTCCACCAATAGCAGTGCCATGGCCGCCTATCCATTTTGTCAGAGAATGGACCACGACATCCGCTCCAAAATCAATCGGTTTAAAGAGATAAGGAGTCGTAAATGTCGAGTCAATAATCAATGGAACATGCGCTTGCGCCGCCACTTCACGGATTTCAGAAAAATCGGGCACACAGAGTTCAGGGTTACCGATGGATTCCAAGAATATGGCGCGAGTTTTGAAATTTATCGCGTTTGAAAAGGCATCTGAATTTGCACAGTCAACAAACCTTGTGACGATTCCAAATTTAGGGAGAATGTCATGAAAGAGAGTGAAAGTGCCCCCATAAAGATTACGAGAAGCGACCAATTCATATCCCTGCTCAATAATATTGACTATGGAATAGAATGTTGCCGCTGTGCCAGACGCCACGGCCAAAGCCCCAACTCCACCCTCAAGGGAAGTCATTCTTTTTTCTAAGACGTCGGTCGTAGGATTCATGATTCTAGAATATATGTTCCCCAATTCCTTCAATCCAAAAAGATTGGCAGCATGTTCTGAATCTTTAAAAACAAAAGATGATGTCCTATGGACAGGCACTCCCAAGGCAAGCGTGGCAGGATCCGGAGATTGGCCAGCGTGTAATGCCCGTGTGTCGAAACCATAACTATTTCTTGAGTTTTCCAACCTTCGGCCTCCTGCGTTGACTCTATTTCTAGGACGATCCATCCAGAAACGACATTAGCGCCACAATCTATTTTGACAGCCTAGAATAGCCTTTCTTGACTATCCGTTGTAAGGCTCAACCAGAGTGATTCTTTGCAAAGTGTTCCGACTGCATATCTCAAATCTGCTCTACCAACAATAGCACAAAAAGACTTAGTTTAACCAGAGTACATTTGCTCAAAGATTTATCAGGCGCTGCTTAGTGTCCGGACTCATTGTCACTCTATCAAAGGTTTTGTGACTACTTAATATATGTTAACAACTTGACAATTTATGTATTTTCGAATAGATGAAATATCATGTTAAACCAATTTATTATTGAACTTCAAAAAAGAACTAAAATAGAATCAGTTATATCTGAGTACAGTGACCTATTTGACAGGAGTTCTATCTCTCCATGTTTTTCCGACGAAACACTTGACAGGCTTTTAAACTTGATAGCGGAATGCAGCCCTACTTGCTTGAATGTTGCGATTCAAGCAGGTGTTCGATGGACAAATTCTCTTCAAAGAATGTCCTTACGAAAAGCAATTTGTTCTCGTGGCCTAATAACACCAGCCTGCTTGTGGGCCCATAAATCCCTCAGAGGCAGTGTTGAGCCTCTTTTTAAACGTTTTGATGCGCCGGAAATGAGTTTCATGCAAATACTTCTTCTCAGACATATTGATCCTTCCGTTTCGGTGCCCTTTCTTCTGGAAAATTTTCTCCAGCAAAAAGAAACTCCTGAAGAACTGAAAAACCTTTCGCACCAATGTGTCAGGACGATTCTTGGTAACGGAATAACACCCGATCTGTTGCGCTCCCTTCAAACACGATTCCCCAGAATCGAGATATTAAGAAATTGGAAACCGAAAATTCCATGCGATAAAGTGGGGCGCAAGATAAAACCGACTTGCGGGGCAGACGATTTCCAGCAACTCGTTAGGTCAGTGTTGGACTTCAATGAACTGTCAACATTGACACGGGTCCTTTACTTGACTTGGATGTTCTATGTTCCTCTTTCCGACAGGGATTATGGGCAGCTATGGATTAATTCAGAGGATTTGGACTATTTTGAACTTTTATCCGGGTCAGGAATCGTGGAGCGGACCAATCTAGGTTACATGTTGACTTCCGACATATCTAGACAGCGACTCGCAAAAAGGTTTCTATTCGAGACCTATCCGCTGGCCAGAGAGTCCATTCAGAGGTCCAGATCCGCTAAAATAAAAGAAGACAGAGAAAGAAGAGTCAAGAGCAGCGAGCTTGACAGGCAGGCCTTAGAAATGTCGCCGGACGGCATAGTCTGCGTAGACAATGCAAAATCCCTATACTATCTGAACCCTGCCGCCGAAAAAATGCTTCACGATGAACGGTGGTTGCAGTTTTTTCTTTTTGGAGACGGATGCTTCGAGGACTCAATTAGACAATATTCAAAAGAAAAGATAATTGCCAACATCAAGAGACTAAATCCAGACACTGGCATATCGGCTCAAATCTTTGGCGATAGAATTTCCATCGAATTCCAAGGAAAGCATTTTGACATTGAACTCAATAGCCAGGTAATCTTGATCAGAAATACCACAGATCAGATCTTGGTCAACAGGGAAATTGGGAAGCTTTACAGACATGAACTCTCAGCAGCCATCGACGTCATAGGTATTGGGATCGAAAGCGCCAAGCGCCTAATTAGTCAGGGGTGTAATGAAGAATCTATCAAAATACTGGATCAGATCGAGATCAAGCGATTAGACTTGTTCCACATGCTGGAAGAAAGGATAGACTTCATTCGTCTCCACTCTGACTCTTTTCAGATACAACCACAACCCTTGAATCTAAATTTTCTGGTTGACAGGTGTGTGGAAAACTATTTGGAGGCGGCCGCAAACAAAAAACTTAAAATATGGTCCAATCACCTAGATGGTCCGGCATTTTTCATCGGCGGAGAAGAAAAATTTCTCAGGAGAGCCATAGACAATTTGATTAGGAACGCCATCAAGTTTTGCACGCAAGGAGGCAACATAACAATAAACTTGGCTTTTTTGGATAACGAGGTCAGATTGTCTGTAGAAGATGATGGACCTGGCATACCGCCTAAACACCTTGGAAAAATATTTCAGCTCGGATTCACCACGGGCGGCAGTGGTAGAGGACTTTATTTGGCAAAAAAAATAGTGCATGCTCATCACGGTAGACTTGAAGTCAAGAGTGAGGTTGGTAAAGGAACATGTTTTGCCCTCAGCCTGCCAGGAGCCTCAGAGAAATAATCATGGAGAAGTTTTCACTACTCTTGGCCGATGACGAAGATATAATAAGGAGCAGAGTGAAGCTTATGTTGGGGTCTACGTTCGACATTTGTGAAGCATCCAGCGCCAAACAGGCATTTGAAGAGGCGTCAAAAGGGTTTGACGTTGTGCTATTGGACATCATGTTCCCAGATGGTAATGGTGTGGACATATGTAGAAAAATAAAAGAAAAATTCCCCCATGGAACTGTAATCATTAGCTCATCAATGGAGACTCTTGACGCATGGAATGAAGCTTTTGGGGCAGGGGCGGACAGTTACCTGGAAAAACGCGAACTCTTGAACGCTGATCCTAGGAAGATGTCCCTTATGATCAACAGTCTTGTCGAAAGAAACAAACTTCGAAAGCATGCCGAAGATGTAAACCGGAAACAAGCCAAATTGTTGTCTGTATTGACTCATGAAGTCAGAGCCCCTTTTCAGGCATTGCTTGGAACTATGGAACTATTGAAAAAAAGTGACATACCTTCACATCTTTCAGACAATGTCGACAGAATGTTTGAATCCGCTAACCAACAGCTTTTATTCATAAATTCTCTACTGGAACTTTTGAGACTGGAATCAGGAGCCGTAAAGATTCGCCCATTTTTGTTGGATATTAATCTAGCGATAAACCAGAGCATACAAACACTGAGAACATTTGCCACCGCTAAAAATATTCAAATTGAGGCCAGACTTCATAACCCCTTGCCTAAGGTTTCTGGTGACCTGGGGCAAATAACACGAGTTGTGAACAACCTGTTGAGTAACGCCATAAAATTCTCATCCTCCGGTGGAAAAATAGTTGTTCAATCTCGTGAAGACCAAAGGCAACATTGCCCAGGGGCTGTAGCAACTATCACTGACCAGGGAATAGGGTTCTGCGAGAAAGAACTGGAACAGATATTCCTACCCTTTTATCATGGAAGATCGAGGGGCACCAATGGAGAGGCCGGTTCTGGACTGGGGTTATCGATATGTAAGGAGATTATGGATCTTCACCAAGGAACAATAGAGGTTGAAAGCTCCCCAGGCAAAGGCACAACTGTCAGAATCTGGTTTCCGAAAATGAACCATGATAAATCGAAATTGAATTGAAAGACCCAAGATGATTTTTCGCCGTCACGAACTGTTTCAGGAATCCAGTGGCCCCCTTACCAAGCAGGTGAGGTGTCATCTTGATAAAATTCTGATTCTGTTTGTCATAATGATGGCGAGCTGTGACATGGCCCCTGTAAAACCTGAAGAAGTTTTTGTTCTTTGTCGTGAAAGAATTAACTCCGGAAATTTTCTAGAGGCCAGAAAACTTGTTTCAGCAAATTCTCTGAACCTGGTCAAGCAAATCGAGGAAAATTACAAACTAGATCAAACACCTGAACATATTGTCCTTTTCAATATTATTGATCCTGTGGCTCCGCCCATATTAGTTAAAGCCGACGATGTGACGGCTGTCTTGGAGCTTCGAACCTTAAAGGGTGGAAAGCGACGGATCGGTCTTACCAGAGCCGATCAAAAATCCCCATGGAAGGTCGACATCACTGACGAACTCAAGTCATTGCAATCGTTTCTCGTGGCAAGAGAGGCTTTGAGCAGTTTGCAACAGCAAGCGGGCGAATTTGCCGCGTCCTGGAGAGCCCTTGAGAATCAACTTCAAAAAATGGGAGGACCAGCCGAGCATGAATCTCAGTCACAAGCCCTGATCAAAGATCCGGCTCAAAAAAACACCAAATCAAAACCTTCGACCAAGCAGCTCAAAAAGGAAGATAAGTCACGTGCGAAAGACGGCCGGTAAGCTTCTGTGTCAAAAAAATTGATCATCAATCACTTAGTTCCTTAGCTTATCCAGTTCCACGGCCAAAATTTCATTCACCATCTGTGGATTAGCTTTCCCCCGAGTCGCTTTCATAGTCTGTCCTACGAAAAAGGCCATTAACTGGATTTTTCCCCCCAGGTACCGGGAAACTTCTTCGGGATTGTCCGAAAGTGTTTTACGTACCATATCAGTAAGTTCTGTGACATCTGACACCTGATCCAATCCCTTTTCTTTCACAATTTGACTCGGGTTTTTGCCTGTATTCCACATCTCTTCAAAAACTGTCTTTCCAATTTTTCCAGAAATGGCGCCTTCATCAATTATAGACAATAGTCCTGCTAATTCAGAAGGTTTAACCGGCGAAGAAATAGTTCCGTTCTCGAAACCTTTTAAAAAGCGCATAAATTCAGTCATCATCCAGTTGCTTACCAATTTGGGCTTTGGAAAGATCCCAACGACTTGTTCGAAATACTCAGCTAGAGATCGCTCTGCCGTTAACACTCCAGCATCATACTCAGGTATGCCAAAATCCTTAACAAACCGTATTTTCTTTTGATGGGGGAGTTCCGGTAAGGCCTTGCGCATTTCTTCAATCAGTTCCTGATCAATCCTTAGAGGAAGAAGATCCGGGTCAGGAAAGTATCGATAGTCATGAGCCTGTTCTTTACTCCTCATCGAAATTGTAGTTCCCGACGTCGGATCAAAGAGTCTCGTCTCCTGAATGAGGGCTCCCCCCTCGAACATCACCTTTTCATGTCTTTCAATCTCATACTGCAAACCCTTCTGAACATTTTTGAACGAATTCATGTTTTTCAATTCTGTTTTTGTTCCTAGATATGACTCACCCCTTGGCCTTATTGACACGTTTGCGTCGCACCTAAAACTGCCTTCTTCCATGTTTCCATCACAAATTCCGAGATATACAAGGATTGAATGGAGAGATCTAAGATAGGCGGCAGCTTCTTCAGGCGACCTCATGTCAGGCTCTGAAACAATTTCTATAAGGGGGACCCCTGTTCGGTTCAGATCGACGTAAGAGATTGGTTTTCTTTCATCATGGATCAACTTTCCGGCGTCTTCTTCCATGTGAATTCGCGTAATACCAATCCTCCTGATGCCGAAGGATGTCTCAACATCGACCCAGCCATGTTCTGCGACAGGAACTTCGTATTGGGAAATCTGGTAGTTCTTTGGAAGATCTGGATAATAATAGTTTTTTCTGGCAAACCGGCTGATCTCATTGATTTCGCAATTACACGCAATGGCCATTAATACCGTAAATTCGAGCGCCCTCCTGTTCAAGACCGGCAGCGAACCCGGCATCCCCAGACATATCGGACAGGTGTTTGAGTTGGGGGCAGACCCAAATTTTGTTGTGCAGGAGCAAAATGCTTTAGAATCGGTAAGAAGTTGCGCATGAACTTCAAGACCTATAACAGGTTCAAATTCCATTCGTTAGTTCCTATATAGCCGGACGCTTCAAATGGTGGTCAGTTTCCCTTTGGAACGCAGACACCAACTGGACCAGCTTCGCTTCGTGAAAGTGAGACGATATTAGTTGCATACCTATTGGAAGTCCATCACTGGAAAAACCAGCGGGGCAAGCAATACCAGGTAATCCGGCCATGTTAACGGGTATCGTAAAGACATCAGTTAAATACATTTCAATGGGGTCGTCAATCTTCTCGCCAATCTTGAAAGCTGGGGCCGGAGCCACAGGGCTAAATATAGCGTCACAAGATTCGAAGGCTTTCTTGAAATCCTGCGTAATGAGAGTTCTAATTTTAGCCGCTTTGAGGTAATAGGCATCATAATAACCTGAAGAGAGAGCGTATGTCCCTAACATTATGCGACGTTTGGCTTCTTGGCCAAAGCCTTCAGCCCTGGTTTTACAGTACATATCGATCATATTATCGAATTTGTGAGCCCTATGCCCGTACTTTACTCCATCATATCTGGCAAGGTTCGACGACGCCTCACACGGGGCTATGATGTAATATGCGGCAATTCCATAGTCCAGAGAAGGCAATGACAACTCAACAAATTTCACTCCCTTTTTCTGAAAAATCTTCATTGCTTCCGACAAGCTAGTCTCCACATCGGCATTCTTAAGTTTACTGAAGAACTCGGTAGGAAGACCCAGAGTCATGCCGGTCACCGGCATATCTATGAACGATGTGAAATCGGAATGCCCAGTTTCAACCGAGGTAGAATCAAGAGGATCGTGTTTGTATATTAGATTCAAAAGTAGGGTCATGTCTCGTATATCCCTGGCAAACGGACCAATCTGATCCAGGCTGGAAGCATAAGCGACCAGTCCATATCTGGAAACAGCTCCATACGTAGGTTTCATCCCCGTAACGCCGCAGAACGAAGCCGGGAGCCTTATAGATCCACCAGTGTCAGACCCAAGTGACACTATCGCCTCACCACACGCAACAGCGGCAGCCGATCCTCCGCTTGATCCTCCAGGCGTCCTTTCAGTGTCCCATGGATTGTGAGTAGGTCCCCAACATGATGTTTCGGTGGATGATCCCATAGCAAATTCATCCATGTTCGCGCTCCCCAGGATCACCATACGCTCATCCTTAATGAGCTTGACTACGCTGGCGTCATAGGGTGGCCTGAAATTAGCCAGAATACGCGAACCACAGGTGGAACTCATGTTCTCCAAACACATGTTGTCCTTCACGGCAATTGGAATTCCTGTTAAGGGTCTCGCTGTTCCTTGCCGAATTTCCTCGTCGGCTTTCCTGGCCATGGAAATAGCCAAGTCAGGATAAACGTTGACATATGAATGAACCGACGGTTCCAATGACTCAATTCTGTTCAGTACGGACTCAGTGATTTCCATTGATGAAACTTTTTTTGCACGTAAAAGTCCCGCCAGATCAGAGGCCGTTTTTTCATAAAGGTGAGACACCTATTTTCCCCTTAAACGAATTCTAGAACCAAACAAATTGGTTATTCAATGATTTTCGGAACAACAAAGGACGAACCGTCAGTGGCTGGCGCATTTGCTAATGCCTGGTCAACTGAAAGAGATGGCCTAACCAAATCTTCTCTTAGAGGAGTAAACAGTTCTACTGGTCCAGCCATTGGCTCGACATTATCGGTTGACACGGAGGCAAGAGTATCCATGTATTTAAGAATGTCG
>JAZDKD010000548.1:0-4818 GCA_043803345.1 Pseudomonadota bacterium | reverse complement strand
CTAGATCCAAAAGTTTGAAGAAGCTCTGCAAAAGGCTCCGGTGATAAGTCAGTCTCCAAAGCGAGGTTTATTGCAAGCGCTTCGGCCTTTTCAACCAAATGTCGTAAGCGATTTACAAAACGCTGTCGGGCACTTAAATCCAGCATCGACGATTTGTCAACGCAGGGAATCACAATGTCCGTCAACCGTAACTCATGACCTCTATCCAATAGCCGAGACAAGATGCCCTGACCGTAGGATGCAATATTTTCGTCAAGTTCATGTAATGGCGCTTCCATGAAAATGTCTGCGCATACAGTCCGTACCGCTACTCCCGTTTCATCTGCAACACGCAGGATTTCTTCTGGACCATCAGGTCTCAAAAGAGGATTTTCTTTGACATCATTCGCATCCAAAATGAATTCTATGCAATCTAATCCCAAATCAGCAGCCAATGGAAATTCTTCCTGCCAATAACCCACTGGGTGGGCCTGATACCGCCCCTGATATTTGGGAAGAAGGCGACCCTGCATTACCCCGATGGGGTTTAGGCTCAATTTGGAGTAGCTAATAGTCATCTAACTTTTCAGAAAACGATTGCAGTCGACTGAGCCTCAGTGGACAATCTATTCAATTTAATTCATCCAGTGCCACTGATCTGCATTGAACGCTTTATCGTCAATGAAGATATCTGCCTCTGGCTTGCCCATGATTAATTCATGATAGCGTATACTCCATTCGTTCAATTGCCGTTCAGTTACATCCCGCCAATTAATACCAGTGGTTGAACCCCTTGCAGTGAAAAGTTTAATTGTATGACCAGCCTCATACAGTGAGTTAACGACAGCAATCCTTTCAGGGAATGGTTTTGCATCGCCATAGGCCCCGTCAGTCTTTGTGCACAAAGTGCCGTCAATGTCAAAACAATAGATCATATGTTACCAAGATTACCGTTACCAGTAACGAAGCTTCTTGGCGACCGCCGCCTCGGCGGCAGAAACCTGCTTGACATTGCTACCAACGCAAATGGCTATCTTTCTTAACGAACCCAATAGACTCACCAGACCTGGAAGTTCGAGTGAAGCCGCCTGGTCACTTCCATACATGGCGCGGTCCAGAGTTATGTGCCGTTCAATTGCCACAGCCCCCATCATGGCCGCCATTAGAGATGGCGAAACCGAAGACTCATGACCACTATAGCCCACCGGTAATCCATAACGTGCCCTCAATGTATGCATTACCGAAAGGTTTAGATCCTTTTCGGCTGCTGGATAGGTTGATACAGTATGCATCAAAATGATGAAACATCCTTTTTCTTTCAAAATCTCAACGGCCTTATCGATATTATTAAAATTGCACATACCCGTAGAGAGGAATGTGGGCTTTCCCTCAGATGCAACCTCAGTGACAAATGGGATATTAGTTACCATCGCGGAAGCGATTTTGTTGTACGGACAATTGTACTTACGCAGAAATTTGATGCTGGGTATATCCCAGGCGGATGCGAACCATTCGATGCCTACTTGCTTGCAATATTCATCAATGGCGTCGTATTCTGCCTCACCAAACTCCAACCCTTTTTTTTGATCCCTCTGAGTGTTCCCCCAAGGACTTTCTCTGGGTTGGTCCAACATTTCCTGAGTATACACGATATCTATGGTGCGTTTTTGGAATTTCACTGCGTCACAACCAGCAGCCCTTGCTTGGTTAATGAGCTGTTTTGCAATTTCTATATCGCCGTTGTGGTTGATACCAATTTCAGCGATAAAGAAGACCCTCCGTGGGATAGGCCATGGATCAGTTTGCACGAAGTCATTAACCAAATCTAACAATTTAGTCATTGTGGCTTAGTCTCCATTTCTTGGTTCCTAAAGTTGTCTAAATCCTCTAAAATCAGAATCCTGGTCGATATATAATTTTTTTGCCTGCAACAAAATCGTCTCGAGTTGTTTCTGAAAATAGTTTTCTAGAAGACGTGAGTTGGCTTCGAGAAGTGCCAGATGAAACTCATTATCAGTCAGCTCCGTAAAATTGACACTCAACAGATCAGAGTTCACGTGTTTATTCTCATAGAAGTCATGACAATCCGCTAACAATCCTTTTTCGATAGCGTAATAATACAGCGGAGATCCAGGATATGGAGTAACGGGTCTGATGGTTCTTCGTTGCGAACCATCATCATATTTTAATAAAAACTCTACTCCTTTTTCAAGAGTTTCCCTGGTTTCACCTATGTTCCCAAATATAATATTAAATCCAGGGCTTATACCTGCATTGAGTGTGGCTTCAATTCCCTCTCGCACAATTTCTGTAGTCAAGGATTTATTCATGTTCCTTAGGATTTGGTCATCCATAGCCTCAATACCATAGTTGATAAATACACATCCAGCTTTTTTCATCAATTTAAGAACTTGAGACTTTGCAAAATTTAGACGTCCACTGCAAAACCACTTGAAGTTAAGATCAGCCTCTAAGAACGCGTTACAGAGTTCATTGGTTCTTCTGATAGAGGACATAAACAGCTCATCGCCGAACTCAATGTAGGTAATTCTATATTGGTCCTGAAGAAACTTTATTTCCTCAATTATTGCATGAGATGATCGCGGCCTAAAACCGTCATCCATTCGATAGCAGAGATTGCACCTAAAAATGCACCCTCGTCCTGAAAGTACCGGCATAACAAAATCAGTGCTCGAAGTGTGAGGATCTCTCATTAGACGATAGTAATCTATTGGAAATAGTTCATAGGCTGGCCATGGAATACTGTCGATTTCTTTTATAAGAGGTCTCCTTTCATTAATGGTTACGTGATCTCCTTCACGAAATGCAATTCCAGCTATTCCGGCAAGCGACTTTTTGGCTGCAAGCGCTTTAGCAAGCTCCACAATTGTAACTTCTCCCTCACCCATAACAATGGTGTCTGCTTGAGTTTTTTTCAAGAAATATTCAGGTTCCGGAGAGGGGCCGTGGCCACCTATGATATAATATGGTCTATTCTTGGAATTGTTTATCGCTCTCGACAGTCTGAGAAGTTTTCGGTATTGATAATATCCGCCTATTACAGAAACCCCAACAAGGTCGTAATGATTGTTGTCAAGGAAATAGGTCAGATGATCATCAGGATAGTGTTCTTTGTCCTGATTGTAGATATCAACCTTATATCCTTCTTTCTGTAGTACTGCAGCGATGTGTGCCAGACCAATCGGAAAATAATGTATATAAGATTCGTTATCATACACAACTAACAATATTTTCATATGCATACCCTAGCTGACCAAGCTTACATTTATTTCATCCAGAAACATATATTTTCAAATATTAACGCAAAGAATGTTCAGCTACTACCATGGCCATTTGACGAAAACTCGGGCTCTTTTCCAGAAGTTCCTCGTAAGTTCCCTGAGCAATAACCTTACCATGAGCAAGTTCTATGATTTGATCGCAACGTTGCACTGTGCTAAGACGATGCGCAATTATTACTATGGTCAAATCCCTATCGAGAGCTTCTATGGCTTCCATAACCGACTGCTCAGTAGTATTGTCGAGGGAACTCGTTGCTTCGTCAAGAACTAAAACTGACGCCTGCCTATAAAGCGCCCGAGCAATGCCTATTCTTTGGCGCTGTCCACCTGAAAGTCGTATTCCACGTTCGCCTATCAAGGCTTGATAACCATCCGGCCCACTTTCAACAAAATCTGCAATTTGCGCTTGAAGAGCCGCTTTACGAACTCGTTGCATATCAATTTCCTTAGGGGAAACGCCAAAAGCGATGTTTTCAGCTAGAGTGGTGTCAGCTAAGAAAATACTCTGAGGCACGTGCGCAATGGCTCTCTGCCATGACCTTCGGCGTTCACCGTTAACTGGAACCCCGTCTACAAGTATCACCCCTCTGGTTGGTTCCAGGAGACCCATCATGATGTCCAAAGCAGTGCTTTTCCCGGTCCCTGTCTCACCAACTAAGCCTATTCTCAGGCCTTTTGGCATACTCAGGTTTAAGCCATTTAATACCCAAGGTCCGTTATCCAAATAACGGAAAAAAACTGATTCAAATATTATAGATTGACTGAATTCCAATGGAGGTGGGTCTGGTGTGAAAGTCTCTTCAGGCAATGGTTGATCAAGTAGATCGAGAACTTCCGCCAAAGCGACCCTGTTGCTGACAATGGACACCCAGTTTGCGTAAAGTTGTTGAAGCGCTGGCAGTAAACGTTGAGCGCCCATGGCAAGGGCTCCCAAAACAGGTAAAGCGGTGGCGACCCCCCCAGCTTGACGATTCAGGCCATAATATGCGAGCCCTGAGATCATTACTATTCCTACCGCTTCCATAGCGGGACGCGGGCTAGTGCCAATGAAGAGACTACTAGATTCGGCTCGTTGCAACACAAAATTGGCTTTTTCATAAGTTTCACAAAAGACAGGCTGTGCGCCATTGAGTAAAACATCGCGAATCCCGCCCAATCCCTCTTGCAGGGCCTTAATGACCTTGACACTTTCCCGGGCTACACGGCGACTGTTTGTTTCGAGCCGGCGCCGAGATGTCCGAGTAATTATTCCATAACTGGAGCCTAATACAATAGCCGCAATAGCAACCATGACCGGATCGATAGCTACAAGTGCAAACAGAATGGCAAACAGAAGAACGGTCGAACTTACAACTGTTAGCATAGCATGCAGCGCCCATACTGCGCTCCGAGTCTTGGTAGTTATGGCGCTAATAAGTTCGCTGCTGTTTCGAGCAAGATGCGTTTGATAGGGTTGGTAAAGTGTGCGGCGATAAACGTCTGCTCCAAAATCTGCCCCTATGGCGAAGGCAAGCCGACTGTTCGCCCACAGCAGAAG
>JAZDKD010000547.1:0-9446 GCA_043803345.1 Pseudomonadota bacterium | reverse complement strand
AGTCGTAACCTTTTTCATTCCTATGCTCTTCGTGTACATGCAATGTTGAAAAAATGAACTGATCATTCTGAGGAATATAGCTCTAAATGGTCAGAAAACAGCGTCGGAATCGTTTTTTCCGCAGGCTTTGAGCACTGATTTTTCATGTTTCAGCAATAGAAGGACCGTGTCGTCATGAGGCTTGTCCCACGACTGGGACATTTCCCTCACCCAAGCCTGAGCCGAATCTATCGCTTTTTTCGGAGCGCCCTTCAACTTTTCAGCGTAATCGGTTTTCACCTTATCCAGAAGTTTGTTGCGTTCATCCCCCTTGTAGGAACGAATTACTTTTTCACTTGTTTGCATAAATTCAAGCACCGAGTCGCAGGGAGTCAGGTTTTCGGTAGGTTTGGCAATAACTGGGCTAGAACCCCGTTGGAAGAGTTGTTCTGATCCCCTGGGAGGGAGTTCCGCAATCTGTTTCTTAAGTTGCTCGACTTCTTTTGCTGTGTTCTGAAGTTCTGTCGTTAATTTGATATTTTCCTGTTTAGACGCCTCGAAATCTTTGCTTAACTTTTTTGCGTTCTGTTCAAATGCGGAATTCTCACGTCTTAGCTTGTGAATTTCGATCTTGAGATCGTCGATCTCTTTTTTGCCGTGGGCGACTTCATCGGTCAGCCTTGTTTTCTCCTGCTGGAGGCCTGTTGTCTGATCCGAGAGTTCCTTGTTCTCAGCAGCGACTTGAGAGAGTCGCATTTCTGCCTTTTCTAAATCTTCTTTGTTAACGCATCCCGACGTAATTACTCCGGCTACCAGAAAAAAGACGACGCACCACCAGGACAACGAGAAAAGCGTAATACGCTTACTCTGAAATTCGGATGAACCACAACTTGTCTCACTGAATCGAACAGCCTGACCACTTACCCCTGTTGAGTCTGTACGTCTCATGTTTCCTCCATCCTCATGAGCGGAATCTGGCTCCTTGCAGTATCCGTTGTCAGTTCTGCCCCACAATTGCCCAAATGCCTCGATGGTCAAGCCATCGGGTAGGTCAAGAAACGGGGCAATGCTCACTCTGACTACTTTGGGAGTTTATCACGGATCAGAAGCACGGTGTTATCAGTTTGGTGGTGACCAATATGAAGAAAGGAATATAGCTTCAGCCTGCACGAGTATCTCTCATAACTCTTCTACGCTAATTTTTTCAGACTACATTGTTGATATTACACAACTGGACCACGGTAACGGCGGCGTCAGGAGTAAAGGATTATACCGGTTTGACCTGCCTTCTAGAAACTGATCCAGGTTTAGAGTTAGTGTTTTTTGGAATCTGAGCCGAATAGGAGGGTGAGGATGAAGCGGAATCGTTACACTGTGAAACAATCACTAAAACGGATCTTGTCAATTCCGAAAGGTTGTGGCAAATTCTTCTTGGCCATCGGCGTTCCCCTTCCCATCTTTTTTTCCCAAAACGGGTATGGCAGGAACGCCGATTGTTTTCAATATATTCTTTTGCAATCTCAAACTATTAACTAAAAAATGGTAAGAAGATATGTAAGGAGAACATCAAATGGGCTTTGTGTCAAAATCAATTGATGGCCCCGTGGCCACATTAACCATAGCAAGAGGCAAAGTTAACGCAATAAGCGAAACAGTTGCGGAAGAATTAAGCGGCAATTTTGACGATCTTCTCAACGATCATGGTGTCAAGGCTGTCATAATCTCCGGGGAGGGACAGTTTTTCTCATTTGGACTGGATATTCCTGAATTCTTGAAATATTCCAAGGATGATTTTAAGCGTTTCGTCGGAAAATTCGCTGACCTTTATACCTATATTTTCGAATTTCCCAAGCCGGTGATGGCAGCCCTTAACGGGCATACCATAGCCGGAGGTTTCATGCTTGCCACTGCATGCGACTACAGGGTAATGGTGACGGGTAAATCTAGGATGAGCCTCAATGAGATAACGTTTGGGTCTTCTTTGTTCCCGGGTAGCGCCGAGATGCTTCGGTACTGTGTCGGTGAGCGAAAGGCTGAACTGATAGCTATGACGGGAGATATGTACTCCGCTGAACAGGCAAGGGACATGGGTCTGGTTGACCAGATCTCAACTGAAGAATCTTTGAAACAGGATTCCATGAACGTTGCGCTTGGCTTCGTGTCTCGGTATGGCCCGGCCTTCAGAAGCATCAAGAAACTTCTAAGATCAGATACGGCCGATCTGATGAGACAAAAGGATGAGAAATACAGAGATGAAATGATTGACATCTGGTATTCGGAAGACACTTGGGCCAGACTGGAAAAGATTAAGATAAGAGGGTAGCGTTGATTAAGATTTCATTGAGACAAGTCTTATAGCGGCCTAGGTAGCTACTTCAAAAATAAGGGGATACTGACATGACGGTTGAGAAAGGTGAGTTTTTTTACTAGATTTGGAGGCGGCTGGCGGATTTGAACCGCCGTATAACGGTTTTGCAGACCGTCGCCTTACCACTTGGCTAAGCCGCCTCTTTCAAAAGATAATTAATATCATCAAAATGTTTGATTCGTCAACAAATGCGAGAAAAAAATTGGTTTCGTAGTGGATTCGGTCTAGCGCCAATTCATTTTTCTCCGAGATGTTGTTAAGGTTGGTGTTACCAATTGGTTTTTAAGATGAGGTTTTAGGATGTTTAAAAGAGCCCTATTAATATTTTTTATTGTATTTTCAACTTTAGCCGCACCAATAGATGTTATTTCTCTGGACGACGAAGTTGACTGCTGTATCAAATCGTGTTCCTGAGTCAAGAAAAAGCCACAGTGTATCAAGACAACTAGATCTGACTGCTTGAAACAACGTGGCGAGGCAGTAGTTGACTGCCTTGTTTGTGACTGAGTATTAAAGGAACCAAAATCTTGGCTAATTTTGATACAGGACAAAGGCGTTCTGAGAACAAAGCCCCCTTGGTATCATAATTAATTATTGTGGTTCAGTGTCTCTGGAAGCCCTGAAACTGTGGTGTCGGTGTTCTCCACCACGATCGATCCACCTTCACCCTTTTGAGACTACAATTGACACCGTCATGAACATCCGGATGTTGAACCGCAATTCAGGCATTTGTAACAGGAACCGTTGCGCACCATAATCGAGCCGCAATCTTGGCATGCGGGTGCGTCCGATTGGGCGTTGAATTCGAGTTTGGGAAAGGAAGTCGAGTGATATTGAGTTTCAGGATTTTGGTCTTCCTCAGTAGACCCTTCTAAGGCAAGAATCGGATTCTTGATGGTGGGTCTCAATCCTGCGATTTCCTGGCTCTGTTCATCCAGAAAGCTCGTTCCAAGATAACGAAAAATATAGTCGGTTAGGGATTTGGCTATTGGAACATTTGGGTTGTTGGTAAATCCGGATGGCTCAAATCTTACGTGGCTAAATTTATTTACAAGGTCTTCGAGCGGGACGCCATATTGAAGCGCTATGGAGGTTAAAGTCGCAATGGTGTCCATTAGACCCGAAATAGTGCTGCCCTCTTTTGATATACGTATAAATATTTCGCCGACTTTTCCGTCATCGTAAAAACCACTATGAATATATCCTTCGTGCCCCCCCATCTCAAATTTGTGCCTGACGCTCTTGCAATCAACCGGGAGCCTTCGCCTTACGGGACGAGACCGAGTTTCGGTTTCTGACGAATTGACAGTGTTCAAAGGTTGAGCTGTCTTGCAGCCATCCCGGTAAACAGTTATGGATTTTAGTCCCAGCTTCCAGGACAGCCTGAAGATTTGCTCTATATCTTCCACAGCGCAATCGTTAGGTACATTTACCGTTTTAGAAATAGCTCCGGAGATAAAAGGCTGAACAGCCGCCATCATTTTCAGGTGACCCTCAGGAGTTATACATCTCACTCCATCTCGCGGCCTGAAAGCGCAATCAAATACAGGCAAATCTTCGGGGTCCAGATCATCTATCCCCTCCGCCGATCCTGTTTCCTGAATTCTGGCTAATATATTCTGGCTTTTCATGGGGTCGTATTGGAGGCGATTCAGCGCCTTTTGGATCATTCCATTGACGATTTTTAGATGCCCTCCCCCTGAAAGTGATTTGCTTTTTATTAGAGACAGTTCCGGTTCAATGCCGGTAGTATCGCAATCCATCATGAATGCGACAGTCCCAGTGGGGGCTATAGCCGTTACCTGAGAGTTTGAGAAGCCTGTTTTTCGACATTTTTCAATCACCACGTCCCATTTCTGGCGAGCGCATTCTAAGACTTCAGTTGGAGCGAGTTTGTCATCTACTAAGGACAGGCTCCTTCTGTGTTTTTTAAGCACGTTCAGCATCGAGGACCGGTTTCGCTCGAACTCCCTGAAAGGCCTTCGCACTTCCGCTATTCTCGATGATTGCAAGTAGGCTTCACATGTTGTAAGGGCCGCAATGGCACCTGCCCAAGCACGCGAACCATCAGAGTCGTAAGGCAATCCCAATCCCATTGCAAGAGCGCCCAGGTCTGCAAATCCAAGGCCGAGAGCCCTAAGGTTTCTGGCGTTTCGGGCTATTGCCGGTGAGGGATATGATGACCTGTCTATGACGATGTCTTGAGCGGTGATCATTATGTCGACAGTGTTGCAGAACGCTTTTGTTTCAAATGATCCTGAGGCGTCTAGAAATGAACTAAGTTTTATTGAAGCCAGATTACACGCTGAATCGTCGACGCCCATATATTCCGAACAGGGATTGGACCCCCGAATCCTGGCCGTCTCGGGGCATGTGTTATATTCATTTATCCTGGTGTCAAACTGCAGTCCCGGGTCTCCGCAAAGGTGCGACGCAAGGGCTATTTCTCGCATAAGATCCCTGGCTCTGAAAGTTTCTGACACCTCCCCTGAAAGTATAAACCTTGTGCTCCAATCATCGTCTCGTTCGTCGGCCTGCATGAATTCATCAGTTACTCTGACAGAATGATTGGAGTTTTGAAAGGCCACGGTCGAATAGGCTTCGCCCTCAAAAGAGCCATCAAAGCCACAATCTATAAGGGCACGGACCTTTTTTTCTTCGATGGCTTTTGATCTTATAAACTGAACTATATCGGGGTGGTCGATATTAAGTATCGCCATCTTCGCGGCTCGACGAGTCTTACCTCCCGATTTTATGACACCGGCCGAAGCGTCCGCCGCCTTCATAAAAGAAACTGGCCCGGAAGCTGTCCCTCCGGTCTTGAGGGGTTCCCGACCTGATCGTAATTTTGAGAGATTTGCTCCTGATCCAGACCCACCTTTAAATATGATACCTTCCTGAGCATACCAGTGGAGGATCGATTCCATTGTATCCTCAACGCCGAGTATGAAACAGGCCGAGCACTGGGGGGCAACTTCAATTCCGACATTAAACCATACGGGACTATTGAACGCCGCTCGTTGAGTCAAAAGTATGACTGTCAATTCATCACGGAAGACTAAAGCTTCTTGCTCTGAAGCGAAGTAACCCTGGTCTGCCCCCCAACTTGTTATTGTTCCTGCCACACGAGATATTAGCTCCCTAACGCTGGTTTCTCTTTCAGTGGTACCCTGACGGCCTCGAAAATACTTGGACGCCACCACCAACACGGCCATGTCAGACCAGAATGAAGGAGCTTCAACATTATCCTGCTGAAAAATGATTTGTCCCTTCTCGTTCCGAATAAGGGCAGATCTTTTTGTCCATTCAACGAGATCGAGAGGGTCTCTATCCTGGCACGAAAAATAGCGTTCAAAAACCAATCCTTGTGAAGACATGTTCAAGTTACTAAACAAGCTTTCGGTATTGGATGTTTCGGAGGAACTTGTTTGATCAGTCATTTTATTGATGTCATTAAGAAAGAGTTCTTGGCTTTCTAGGTTAACGTAACCGTGCCATGGTTTGACCAAGGAACCTTGATTTTAAATAGGAGTTATCCATTAAGCACTCGGATTTTCACGGCAACATTGTCATAGCTCCCATTATATATCATAAATAGATTTATATCAAGTTAACATATCGAAAAGGTTAGATAAATTAATCCGAAGACCATCTGAATGATTCTTGTATCTCTCTCACTGAGGTGTCGGGGGGAAATCCACCCCTAAAAAGCTCGTCCACGCTTGTGACATTTCTTTCTCCGGACCTGCCTTCAGCAATTATGAGTATGTCCCGAGAGTGCTGGCGGGCAAATTCCTGCATGTATTGCAGGCACGTTCCACATGGCAGAAGAGGCGCGTAAAGGTCTGACACTACGGCGACAGCGAGGAAATCGTTGTGCCCATGAATTAAAGCATGATTTATGGCGTTTCTCTCTGCGCAAACGCCCAACACAGGTATTAGACATTCAGTGTTACAGCCCTCAAAAATTTTGCCCCCTTTGACCAGTACAGCAGCCCCAACTCTAAAGCGGCTAAGAGGAACCGACGCATTGTCTCTGACTACTTTCGCCGCCTCCAGTAGTTTGTTCATGTCCCATTGGACTAACGTTCGAGGTTCTTGATCGACTGTGTTGCCTGATTTCATTCGAATTTACTGATGAATTCCCTTGAGCGCAAAGAGGCAAAATCCTGTGGTCTTACTCTTGAATGACTAACCAACTTTATCCGATTCTCTAGAAATTGTCCCAGTCGACCTGAAGTGTTTTTACCATTATTATCAGGTCGTAATACTTGCCATCTCTTCCTTTAACATAATCTTTAAGTCGGGCCTGTTCAGAGAAGTCAAGCTTCAAAGCCGCTTTGATCGCTGATTCATGGATGTCCGCCACGAATTCAGCGGCCAATTTTTCTATTCCAACATCCATAGCCAACTTTACTGCAGCGAGCAGCAGGTTTGGTCCCAACGCCTGTCGCCGGTATTCAGGGTCAACCATGACTCTGATGTGAGCAATGTGCCGGAGACATTCGGCCACAGGTCGATGCACCTGGATGTTAGCTATTATTTCTCCAGTGTCAACTTTAACGGCAACAAGGGGCAAAACCTTACTGTAGTCCAGATTGCGAATCCATTGCGTAGTTGCGTTTGTTTCAGATGAATCCTCTCTCAAGAACCATCTTTCGTGATCCGGAATTCGGGCCAGAAACCTCTTGAGATGTTCTTCGTCAGAAACATGTAAGGGTCGCAAGAGAACTGAAACTCCATCTTTTGTTTTCAGCAATTTTCTGTAGTCTTCGACCATGTCCCGTCTCCTCATGGCTTTTGCGTCATGGATGCAAAATTATTATCAGAGGTGAGGTTTAAGCGCAACGACCTATAGAAAACGGGATGACTAATGGTAAAATCTTTGTTAATTCGTTGTATAAAGACCTAGTTTTTGAATAATTAAGCATGTGCCAGAGGAGGCGATTATATGGAAGAAAAAGAGAAAGCGGTGCTGGACACCATGAAAAACGCGGGTAAACCCGTAAGGCCCGGAGATGTGGCCAAGAGCGCTGGCATGGATTCCAAAGAGGTGTCCAAAATTATAGACAGTCTAAAAAAGAAGGGGCTGGTGATTTCGCCCAAGCGATGCTATTACAGTCCGGTTGAAGATTGACAATGGGACGCATGCCGGGCAGTTTAGGCATGATAACAATTAACGCAGTTTTAAAAAAGGACTTCGGTTGAAGGATCCTTCCACAATTAACGACAGTTGGCCTGATGACCCTCGCTCAGTCCATTTGGTAGGGGCCTGCGGCGTGGGCATGGCCGGAGTGGCTGGTCTTTTTCTCTCGAGTGGGCGAGCTGTAACCGGTTCTGACCAGGCCATTTATCCGCCAATGAGCGCCTATCTGGAGCGAATAGGGGTCAAGGTTTCAGCGGGTTACAGTCCAGAGAATCTTTCGCCTCGCCCGGATTTGGTGGTGGTCGGAAACGTTATAAAAAAAGACAACCCTGAAGCCAGGGCGGTTGAGAACCTTCAGATTCCGTTTTTATCGATGCCGGAGGCGATTGAGAAGTATTTTCTCAACGACAAGCTATCTATAGTAGTTGCCGGCTCCCATGGCAAAACTACTGTGAGTTCCATGATATCCTGGATATTGTATGACCAGGGTAGGGATCCCAGCTTTCTGATCGGAGGATTGCCGCTGAATTTTGACGTCAGCTCTCGACTTGGTCAGGGAGAGGTATTCGTAATAGAGGGGGATGAATATGATTCAGCCTATTTTGACAAGCGTCCTAAATTCCTTAGCTACAGGCCATTTATTGGAATTGTCACATCGTGCGAATTTGACCACTGCGACATCTACCAGAACATTATGGAAATCCGGGTACAGTTTGAGAAATTTCTTGGTCTCATTCCCGAGAGTGGTTCAATCCTTGCGTATAACGACGACCCGGTAATTTGTGACATCATCCGATCGAACAATTTTAGAGTGGAAACCTATGGATTGAGTTCCGAGGCCTTGTGGAATTTATCTGACATCAAGGACACAGGGTCAGGTATGCATGCTGATTTCAACAAAGATCTAAAGACCTTGGTGACCGGAACTTTACCTGTCATTGGTCGTCACAATTTATTAAACGCCCTAGTTTCTGTTGCGGCTGTTTCCAAGGTGGGAATTGAACCACGGGACGCGCTGGATTCTTTGAGATCGTTCAGAGGGGTGGCCAGAAGGCAACAGACATCTTGTACAGACTCAAACATTACACTGATCGACGACTTTGCACACCATCCATCAGAGGTTCGTGAAACTCTAGCAGGGTTCCGCCTGAGATTTCCGGAAAGAAGATTGGTGGCTGTTTTTGAACCTCGAACAAATACGAGTCGAAGATCAATATTTCAAGAGACATATGTTGAATCTTTCCTTCAGGCTGACCTAATAGCCTTACGAGAGCCGCCAGACCCTTGGAAGGCCCCTCAAGGGGATCTCTTCAGTTCAGTCACACTTGCTCAAGAGCTTGTGAGGAGGGGAAGAGTCGCCCAAGCTTTTCCAGACGCCAATTCCATCGTAAATTTTCTGGCGGTCGAGCTTCGACGTGGTGACGTGGTAATTGTTATGTCAAATGGGAACTTCGAAAACCTGATTGCCCGACTGTTCGAAAGATTGGAGGGTGATGAACGATGAAAGAAGCCGCGTTGTATGAAAAAATCGGCTCCAATGTGGTTCGATGCAAACTTTGCAGACATTTTTGCAAAATTGAATCAGGCGAAAGAGGTTTTTGCGGTGTTCGAGAAAACAGGCAAGGAACACTTTTCAGTCTCGTTTATGACAAATTGGTTTCAACTAACGTAGATCCCATAGAGAAGAAACCACTATTTCATTTTTTGCCCGGAACCAAGTCTTTTTCGATAGCAACAATGGGATGCAATTTCAGATGCACTTTTTGTCAGAACTACACAATATCCCAGCCGCCTCACGAAACGGGAGACATCTCCGGTTCCGGCTTAACACCCGAGCAAGTGGTTTCGATGGCTCTTGACAGCGGATGCCGTAGTATATCTTACACCTATACAGAACCGACGGTTTTTTACGAATTAGCGCGTGACACGATGATTCTTGCCAAAAAGGCTGGA
>JAZDKD010000546.1:0-3860 GCA_043803345.1 Pseudomonadota bacterium | reverse complement strand
AATTACTAATCCCCGGAAAGATTTGGATTTGGCTGAAGTCTATAACCCCTTTACCTTCCAGGAAATGCTTTTCTACGAGTGTTTCGGATTCTGTGATTTTGGCCACGGATGTGACTTGGTCGAACAGGGGGTGGTCATGAGGGGCGGTGAACTCCAGTGCGATCCATCAGGAGGAACCCTTTGCACGAATCCTATTGGAGCCACTGGCCTTCAACGGGTATCAGAGGTCGTGCTTCAGGTGACAGGGAAAGCTCAAGATCGGCAAATCTCAGGGGCCAAGACCGGACTAGCCCACGCAATGGGAGGTCTGGACCAGTTCAACGGTGTAATGATCATATCTAGTCAAATTTAGGCTAAAGGGGAAATCAATGGAGGCGCAATCTAGAATTCTCAAAGGCTATGTCTCACTACCATACAATTGGTCTATGGGGCCAACCACGACTCGATTCTATGAGGAATTCAAGAACAAGCGGATTATGGGAACTCGCTGCGAAAAGTGTAACAGGGTCCTAATACCCGCTCGCCGTTTTTGTTCAGACTGTTTCGTGGAAACCCCCGAATGGGTAGAGGTTTCAGATGAAGGAACAATCAGAACATGGGTCCTCATAGGTTTTTCCTACGAAGGACAACCCAAAGAGCCCCCTTACATTTTAGGTATTATCAACCTTGACGGAGCCGACGTTGGGCTTCCTCACTTTGTGGGAGGTGTGAACCTCGACAATGTAAAAGAGGTCGCTGAAAAAGTTCGCATCGGTGGGCGAGTTAAAGCTGTGTGGAAAGATAATCGGGAGGGAAATATTCTCGATATTGACTATTTCACCCCTATTTAAAAAGCCCTGGGTTAAAGCCTGACTTCTTTATAGACATTGCTCAGGACATGTTCTGACAGCTTGACCCGGCGTGTAAGCCTGAACTGTGTCCAATATTGATCTAACCTAAACTTCTGACAAATGTCTGACGACGGAAGCTTTCTTATGTGACAAGGATTGGTTCAAAATGAAGCCTTGGATTCCAGGTAAATTCTTCGACCAAATTGAAATAGGCGACAAGTTTTCGACCGTGAGTCGAACAGTCACTGAGGCTGATATCGTAAATTTTTGTGGAGTTTCAGGTGATTTCAACCAACTCCACACCGATATTGAATTCGCAGAGCGAACTGCTTTCGGTCAAAGAGTAGCTCACGGCATGTGTGGAATGGCCATAGCATCAGGATGCGTCAATCGATCCGGCTTGATAGAAGGAACTACTGTAGCTTTCATTGGAATTCAGGACTGGAGTTTTAGGAAACCTATTTTTATAAACGACACCGTTCTCGTCGAGATATCCGTGAAAGACAAAAAAGAAACCCAAAAAACTGATCGCGGTTTCGTGTCGTTTTGGCTGAAGGTTATTAATCAGCGTGAAGAGGTTGTCATGGAAGGCCAGTGGGACATTCTAATGGCCAGGAACCCTTGATATGCACAAAACAAGCCATAGGCCAGGATTCCGGAGACAAAATGAGTAATAGAGTTTGTATCGTGGGTGTCGGAGTGGTGGATTCAGATGAAAACACTACGGAAATGAGCCACAAGGATCTCCTCTTCTACGCTACCCGAAGGGCCCTCAATGACGCAGGGCTCTCTAGGAAAGACATAGGAGGAGCCGTTACTGCCACATATGATTTTCTTGAGGGTAGAAGTCTCTCTAACCAGTACACTCTGGATTCTATTGGTGGCGTAATGAAGCCCTGTGACTTACGCTTGGGAGAAGACGGAATATACAGCCTTTTCGCTGGATATATGGAAGTGATGGTAGACCCTGAGCAAATCACGGTAGTCGCCTCAGTTCAAAAAGCATCTGAAAGGGACCCCGATGGACTCGGTTACCAGCAGATCATAGCCGCAACGCTGGAACCCGTTTTTTCGCGTCCAATCTGCGGTTCAATTCCCGATCCGTCATTGCTCGAGAGTGTATTGGCGGCCATGGATGCCCGGGCATACCTTGAAATTTCCGGCGTCACTGAAGAACATTTGGCGAAGGTCGCTGCAAAGAATATTGGCAACGCCAACTATCCGGACAAAGAGTCGGTTTCCGCATTGAAAGAAGTGATGGAGTCCAGGCTGGTTTCCTGGCCCATCCGCGATCTCACGGCCTCCAAACAGACCGATGCGGCATGCGCCATAATTTTGGCCTCAGATAAGAAAGCGAGACCCCTCAAACAGGAACCTGTATTTGTCCGGGGTATAGGATGGTGTTCAGGGAAATCCCATTTCCCCTCCCGGCAGCAGGGTTCCTGTAATGAGACAAGGTGGGCTGCTTCTCAAGCGTATAACATGGCTGGAATTAATCGGCCTGAAAGAGAAATCGATTTCGCCGAACTAAGCGATTGGTATGCTCACAGGGAGTTGATGCACTGCGAAGCCCTGGGATTGAGCGGTTCAAAAGGTGCGGGAGACTGTTTGGATGACGGGCTGTTCGACAGGACCGGATTACTCCCCGTAAATCCGTCGGGAGGTCTCCTGGGTAAGGGGAACGCCGTTGGAACTTCGGGATTGATTCGCGTTGCGCAGGTTGTGCGTCAAATACGCCAGCAATCCATTGGATATCAAGTCCCGCAGGCTGAAGTCGGCCTCGCCCACAGCTGGGGCGGTATTCCTACAGCTACGGCGGGGGTTGCGATCCTTGGCAAATGGTAAGCCGTTCAGCCGCTAGTTGATCAACGATCTGAGCGATTCTTCAAAAGGGAGATTAACATGGCCAGAAGAGTGGCCCTCGTCGGCGTCGGTATGCAGAAATTCGATTTTAGGAAGACAGAAACAGTCGAAGAAATGGTGTTTGATGTCGCTAGGAACGCCTTGGAGGATGCTCGCCTGCAAAAGGAAAACATAGACTCCGTTGTCTTCGGATCGGCCGTCGACGCTTTCTGCGGGATCAACAATTCCGACAAGATCGCCATCGATGCGTCAACGGGTCTATGGAAGCCAACAATGCGAAATAGCACTAGTGGCTCAACAGCGGTATCTACTCCCATTCTGGGATATAACCACGTGGCGTCCGGTTTGGCTGACATAGTGATGGTCATCTGTTTCGAGAAAATGAGCGAAAACTTTGGAGCACAGGCTGTCTTTAACACGGTATACGATGAGGCGTTCGTAAGGCCTATCGGACTGAACGTGCCAATTCAGTGTGGTCTGGAAGCCAGAGCCTATCTCCATCGTTATGGTTTGACGGAACGCCAAATGGCAAAGGTATCCGTCAAGAACCGTGGCAATGCGTTATTCAACCCGTACGCTCAGCTTCCGATGAAGTTGACAGTCAATGACGTGTTGGCGTCGCCTTACCTGTCGTGGCCCGTCAAGCTTCTCGATACTTCTCCTGTTACCGATGGAGCCAGAGCTGTGATCCTGGCGTCTGAGAACGTTGCAAGAGAATTGACTGATGATCCGGTTTGGATAAAGGGAGTAGGTCGAGGCGCTGATTCGGTCTGGTTCATGGGCAGGAGAAACAACGACCTGGGCCGTCTCGATTACGCCTACCTGGCCGCCAGGCAAGCTTACGATATGGCTGGCATTTCTAATCCATCGGCTCAGATAGATTACGCAGAGGTTTACGATCCCTTCACTTACAAGGAAATGCAGCATTGCGAAGCCTTGGGGCTGTGCCCCGAAGGCGGTGCTGGAAAGATGATCGACGAAGGCATTTCACTCAAGAGTGGCAAGCTGCCCGTGAATGCCTCGGGCGGTTTACAGGGCGAAGGCAACCCTATCGGCGCAGGGATGTCAAGGTTGTGTTGGTGTTACCTCCAGATCAAGCGGCAAGCCGGTCATTGCCAGGTTGCAGGTGACGTAAACACTGCGGTTTGCAATGCATGGGGCGGCATG
>JAZDKD010000545.1:0-4205 GCA_043803345.1 Pseudomonadota bacterium | reverse complement strand
AAAAGAGCAATTGATAAACTTGGCAGTAGGTGTAACCCAGGGTCGGATAGAACTATTTGGATGGAAACCCGTTTCTGTTTCTATTCCCACTCCTGAGTTCCACAACAGAGACTCCAGTCGAATAGTTGAGAATTGGGCATCTTCCTATTACTGGGATATCAACTTTTATCATAGCCACGATCACCCTGAGTTTGATGTTAAATGGTTGTGGGAACTCCAACGATTCCAGTTCTTGCTTTGGCTTGGAGCGGCCTGGAAGTTGACTGCGGACAACAAATTCGCTTACATGGCTCGAGAAATTTTGAATTCATGGATGCGCGATATCAAATATCCATTCGGAGTCGAATGGAGCAGTAACCTGGAAGTTGGCTTAAGGCTACTTTCAATTTCAAGATGCCATATCATGTGTATGGACGCTTCCTCCTGGGATACCGGTTTTTTGTCCAAACTTGTTGCGTGGCAGTATCTACACGGCATTCATGTTAGAGAAGAACTGACCTTACACCATACGCTGGGGAATCATCCACTGGGGGAAGCGTCTTCCCTGCTTTGGTTTGCTTTGACAACTCCCTCTCTCAACGAGGCCCCTACCTGGAAAGCATACGCTTTCAAAATAATTAATAAAATTATTCCAAAACTATTTTTTCATGACGGTGTATATGTCGAACAATCAACGTGTTATCTAAAATTCGTGTCAGAATTCATGTTGCCCCTCATTCTTCTTGATAGCAACAAAGAGAATAGATTTTCTTATCTAACACGGGAACGAATCAAATCTTGCCTGGAATTCATTAGGGGTTTGTCCGATCATGGAGAACGGACTCCAATGATTGGCGATTCAGACTCAGGAGCCGCAATAGGCTGGAGGCTATCCGACTACTGGGATTTTTCCTGGCTCTTGGCGGCAGGATCAATACTGTTGAATGAGCCGTGTTTGGCTACGGGGATTGACAAACTGCCTGCCGAAACTTTTCTAAATGTCGGCCTTGCTGGCCTTAACAAATTCAGATCATTTTCAACTCGGCCAAATAGACCCTTTCGAAAGAAGACCCTAGGAAATTCCGGTCATGTTGATTTCCCTGCAGGTGGTTATCATGTGAGCTATGATTCTTTGTTTCGGATGATTTTCGATTCCGGACCACTTGGAATATATCCCGGATTCGGTCACGGCCATGCGGACGGTTTGTCGATTCTATTGAATATCCGAGGCAAGCCCGTAGTCGTTGATTCGGGAACAATGCACTATAACGCTGAACCCAAGGTGCGTGGGTATTTTCGGAAAACACACGCACACAACACATTGGTTGTCAACGGGCACAATCAGGCCGACACCCTGGATAGCTTTAAATGGGCCTCTGGATATCGTATTCAATGGAATGCCGCAATAGAAAAAGATGAATTTAGATTTTTCTCCGGGTTACTCGAATCAGATTCATTCATTCATCAAAGAGAAATAGTTCATTTTTTTGAAAAGGGATTCATAATAAAGGATTGGGTTGAGATTGATGGAAATATAACCGTTGAAGGGTTCTTACATTTCGCTCCGAGTGTTTGTGTTGAAGCTTCCGGCAAAAACAAGTTTCTTGTATCAATAGGAGACGAGAACCTCGAAATTATTTTCTCGGAGTCAGGAGTCGTCGGTCAAATTTTGAAAGGCATGAAAGAGCCTATGCAAGGCTGGTATTCCATACATTATGGGGAGATGGTTCCAACTTATTGTTTGAGGTTTTTTCATACAGGAACAAATCATTGCGAGATGATGACAACAATAAGTTGCCCCAATTTTGCCCTTGAGTGGCCCGACGATTTTAGACCATCTTAGTGTTTCTTCTGAGTTGTCATCAGTCAAAGCGGGAGCCTGTTGTGAAAGCACTTCATATACTTCACAGATCAGTGCCCGGCACTCACGGGTACGCAATTCGAAGTAAAGAAATTGTGTCCAATTTGAGAGCTAAAGGAGTCGAACCCCTTGTTGTCACTTCTCCGTCTCAAGCGCCTCTAGGGATACTGGATTCAGAACACAGTGAAATGATTGATGGTGTCAAATATTTCAGGAGTTGTGGAAAATTATTGGAACCTACATTGGAAGTCCAGGATGGAAAATACGTGCGAGCCGGCCTAAGAGTCTTACAGAACGCTAACCTTTTTAGAATGGTATTGCATATTGCCAGAAAATACAAACCTGACGTCATTCATGCTCACTCACCGTTTACTTGTGGCCTCGTGGGTTCGTTAGTCGGTTCACTCACCGGGTTACCTGTAATTTATGAGATGAGGGGTATTTGGGAGGACTCGCATACGAGTCGTTACGGTATGGCCACCACATCTTTAAGATATAGAGCCGTGCGTTCTCTCGAAACTCTTGCGTTGAAACGCGCTGACAAGTGTTTTCCCATATCCGACGCCCTTAAAGAAGAAATCATCTCTAGAGGTGTTGATCCATCCAAAATCATGGT
Source organism: Pseudomonadota bacterium (assembly GCA_043803345.1). Lineage (GTDB taxonomy): Bacteria > Desulfobacterota > Desulfomonilia > Desulfomonilales > Desulfomonilaceae > CAJBEZ01. The sequence continues at coordinate 1,749 of JAZDKD010000545.1, read as the reverse complement.
TGCGCCAAATGGTGTTGACACTAGGAAATTCACCCCCGGGCACGCATCTGATGAACTCGTAACCGCTCTTGGGTTGAGAGATAAATTAGTGATCGGTTATATAGGCACTTTTTTTAACTATGAAGGCTTGGATTTATTGGTAGAAGCCTTCGAAATCCTTGCGTCTGAATTCCCATCTACCACTCTGCTACTAGTCGGTGATGGCGAGCTTATGCCAAAATTGAAGGAATTTGCCGCAAAATCGGCTTATTCCAACAGAATCATTTTCACAGGAAGGGTAGAAAATGATTTGATCGCAGCCTACTACAAGCTGTTCGATTTGTTGGTTTTACCCCGGCGGGACGCCAGAGAAGCTAACCTTGTAACCCCGCTAAAACCCCTGGAAATAATGTCCATGGCAAAACCTCTGGTGGCCAGTGATGTTGGCGGCCATAAAGAAATAGTCATAGATGGTGTCAATGGTGTTCTTTTCCCCTACGAACAGGTTAACGGTCTTGTAGAAAAATGTGAGGAATTGATATCAAATGAAACCAATAGATTAAGGCTAGGTGAACAATCGAGGGTATGGGTAATAAATAATAGAGATTGGAGTGTATTGATTGATCGATATGTCTCCGTGTACGAAGAACTTTCACGAGCGCAATGACTCTATTGATTATCTTGTCTGCCATCCTTAATGATGAACACTTGGATCGGAGCAGTCTTTAGGAGGTTGGGCACTGGACGTATAGTCGCCCTGGTAAAGCTTTCAAAGGTTATTTTTACCGTTGCTCCCCGTTCACACCAGGAACAAGGGCTTATAATTTCAAAAATGTGAGACCCCTGCCCTCGCACATATATCCTGTCTCCATACATCTCTTGAATGTCGCCTGTGTCGGTTTGCCCAGAAAAGATTTGAGGAGAACTTTCTCCGACCAGGAGAAATAGAAAACAAATCGTTATCACAAGCAATCGTTTCATAAGTGTTAAGCTCCATCTCCTTTGCCGTATGGAGATTCTTCCCCTTTGATTTTCCCAAACGTGGCAAGCACCTTGTAACCTGTAGCGGTCTCAAGTCTTGAAGGATCATCAAAAGAGTGGTCAAGGAATGAGGCTAAGAATATTATTCCTATGCCAAGAGGAAACGAAAAAAGAAAGGACAGAAAAACATAAAGACCGGTTTTCGGAGAGATTGGGTTAGTGGGAACCCAGGGTCGACCCAGGATTTTAACATCCACAAGTTCTTTCCTGCCTGCGGTGGCTTCCAGACTAGCTTCTTGTTCCTTGGCAACAAATTGCAAATATCGTTCCCGAGCTATTGAAAAATCAAGTTGTAGTCCTCTGAGTTCTTCTCCTCTTTGAATAAATACTTGCATCTGTTCTAAAATGCGTTTTTTACTTTCTTCCAGGCTCGCTTTCTTAATTTCCAATATGGATGACTCACCAACCAGAGCAGACCGATACGTCGAATATACTGAGTCAAATTGCTCTTGAGCTATTCTGTAATCACGGCTAGTGGGCGCAAAGATCTCACTGACCTGTAAACGTTTTTGACCTGCTTGCACTAGCTGAACACCCATTACATTTATCATCGTGTTTTCGAGATTTCGTTGAGTGCCCGGCGCCAATTGACCGGTAGGCATACGCCCCTTTTCTAAAAGAGCGTTCATCTTTCGGTACTGATCCAGGTTGGAATCAACTTCGATTATTGCATCGTCGAGCATTTTGAGGCTGGTAATCAATTCAATTTCTTGTCGCTCGGTCACCGAC
>JAZDKD010000544.1:0-8569 GCA_043803345.1 Pseudomonadota bacterium | reverse complement strand
GTATTGAGCCGAAGCCTGATAGCAAGTTACAAAGACGCAGGCGCAAATGGCGGCGACAGTTAAAAAAATTTTTCTCATTTTTCGGGCCTCATTTTTAGCGCAGATGTCGTATAAAGTTTATGGTGCGAGAGGGGGGACTCGAACCCCCATGGGTTACCCCGCCGGATCCTAAGTCCGGTGCGTCTGCCAAATTCCGCCACTCTCGCTCAAAATGGTCTCACGACTTATTTTCAGAGGACATTATATACTGTAATTGGGTTAAGCGCAAACATAACGAGGCAAAACCAAACGGTCTTAGCTCCGCAAACCCATTGATCAGGGAAGATCCAGAACAGAAGATCGAATAGAACAAGACCAAGATCAAAATCTCTCGGGCGAATAAGTAGACCGCATTCTCCGCAAAGTCAGAATGAATCATTAATTTTGGGGCTCAGAAATGAAGCGCCTTCAATTTGAGTTGTTAAGAACGTTTAAAAAGGTTGTTCTCAAGTTCTTTTTACCAGTGACGACATCTACATGTTTCACACCATCCGTTTCAATAGTTATTGCTCCATCTCTTCCAGTCCAAAACACTTTTGCCCCTGTTGCGATTAACCTTTCTATGACTTCCTGGGTCGCGAGGCCTCGTTGCGCTGGATGATCGGCAGATATCACAGCGATTTTGGGCCTGATTTCAGATAGGATTTCTTTTGAGGTAGCGCTAGTTTTCCCACCATGGTGAGGCACCTTCAAAACAGTGGAAGATAATTTTTCCGAAGACGCCATAAGTTCCCTTTCACCCCGTTTTTCTAAATCTCCTGTGAACAGAATAGAGAAATTCCTGTAAATTATGTGAGTTACGACGGATTCATCATTAGTTTTACGCTTAGCTGTTTGGTTTCTATGGCAGCGAGGATGAAGAAAATTTATCGAAACTTCACCAATCGAAAAACTTCCCATTGATGAATTGGATGGGTATATCGGAATATTTTGTTTGTCTGCAATGGCTCGTAACTCCCGGACAATGCCGTTTGAATTGTTTGGATCATTCATAAGGACATACTCCGGTTTGAAGTTTATTATCGTTGAGGGAGTTCCTCCAATATGATCGGCGTCAGGATGACTTATCATAACGGCGTCAAGTTTACTTACGGCCTGCCATAACAGGAAGGGAACAATTATTGATTGTCCACAATCGAAGTATGGGGTCCTCGGTCCGGTGTCGATAAGAAACCCCGACGCTCCGGGTGGTCGAACGTAAGCTGCGTCACCATTGACAACATTCAGGAAGACCACTCTAAGTTTTTCAGAATGATTCTGAATAGTTTGACCGATCAACAGAAAAGAGACAACTATGAACCAACTTGAAGCGACAATTAATCCACTGTGTTTCCTCGGTTTCAAAAGGTAATAGAATGTCACTACTGATGTGGCGCATGAAATAAAGAACCCGGGATAACCTAGATTTGGGGATTGAATGGTTGAAAAGGGCAAGCTCTCTGTGAATAGTGCAATCTTGATGACGATCCAAACAAAAAAATCGGCAGGGACCATAAAGATCCGACCAATTGAGGGAAGAATCGCTCCGACAAAAGCTGATACGAGTCCAAGGGATAGGCCCAGAGTCAGAGGCACGTCCGCAGCCAAATTAGCGGGTAATGAATAAATAGGAATGCGATGAAAAAGATGGATAATTAGTGGGGTTATGGCGATGGTCGCCCCTAGGGAGCACATCGTTAAAGCTAGAATCGGACGCGCCATGTAATGAAATGGCCGAAGAACCCAATTTGTGGGTTGACCAGTTTCTGGGCGCAGACCAGACCGATTCCCGGACAACGAGGCCAGGCGAGCATAAGCTGGACTCCGGATGATCAGCAGGATTCCCGTTACAGCGGCAAAAGAGAGTTGAAAACTTGGTGTGAAGATTGCCAAAGGGTAAAACAAAAGAATAGCAAGCGCCGCTACAGCGAGACTATTCAGAGAATCCCATCTTCGCTCTGAAATTACGGCGACAGCGAGAGTGACCCCGACCATACCGGCTCTCATTGCCGGAGGTTTCAGGCCCACCAGCAGGCAATATATTGTAACAGTAGGTATACAAAAAAGAGCGGCAATCTTCTGCAGGGGAACCCACAGCAAAATTTGTGGGCACAACCTTATCGCGCATTTCACAATAAAAAATGTCATTGCCGCAACTATAGTCACATGCGAACCTGAAGCTGAAAGCATGTGAACTAGTCCACTTCGGGAGAATGCCCTATTGAGTTCGCTGTCAATTTCGGCTCGGTCACCCAGTATTATTCCCTTGTGGATAGACCTGACCGATATTGCGTCATGGACTTCAAAAAGGACGCAGGAATTTTCTTCGATGAAATCAGACATTGCCTGTCGAAGGTTTGAAACGAAAGCCGTGGGTGAGATCACGGAACCTGATTTCAAGATGGCTACGAAGTCCTCTCCTCTAACGCTTGCTAGCCAAGATATTCCTTCATTTTTACAATCAATCTCCCAATCGTATTCTCCGGGATTTCCTCTGTTCATAGGAGTCTTAAGGCTTGACCGAAAAGAGATTCTATCTCCTCGAGAAAGTGGAACTGAGTTATCCCTGAGATTAAAACGTCCATAACCCGGTAACGGGGACTTTGTTTCGACTAGTACGCCGTATTGGAGCAATATGGTTCTATGTGACTGACTACTGGATATGATGCGCGCCACCGTGGCCTGTATGAGGACTTTATCTGATGATGGCTCGCAGAGATGTGTTTTAGTCGACGTAGTGGCGGATAGCAGCAATCCCATTAACCCAAACACCAGAAAGATAAAGGTGAAAGACCATGCCTGACTCTTTGAGGCCAATGACATTATCGAGAAGACCAAAACAAGTAACATCATTGGAATCTTGAAATAATTGGAGAACCCACAAATTTGAACTCCAATAATTATGCCGGCAACAATAGCGGTTACCGCAATGTACGTAGGCCGCACTCCTATTATTTCCCCTGTTGATCGATGTTCTTGATTCATTTATTTTATTCTGAGGAAAGCAAAATCGGTCTTGAACAAAAAATGATAAATAGTTTAACTGTAATGGAAAATATTTACCCGATCTCTCTCGGATTCTGAATAAATCCTTGATCGGAACAGTTGGTGATGATAATCGAAATGTAGCGATTTGGCACGAAGAAAATATCGGGGTGTCAAGGAACTCGTTGAATTCTATCGGATGTTAGGCATTAATTGAGCTGGTATTATACTATTGGCTCCATACCGACATAGACCAATTTGGAACATCTTCAGTAGGTTTTTAAAATCATGGAATCTTTTGGATCATACCTGAAATCAATTCGAGAAGAACAGGGTAAAAATCTGGAAGATATCTCTGAGAAAACCAAAATAGCCGCGACCAATTTGGATTTCCTGGAAAATGATCGCTATGATCTTTTGCCGCCAATAGTATTTGTAAAAGGTTTCTTGAAATCTTACGCGAAGTATTTGGGGCTGGATCCTGACGACACTGTCAGGCGCCTTGATGTCTTTCTTGCCCAGAATCACTCTCCGGAACGCTCCGAAGAACAACCTCCAGTTACTGGCAACGAAAAAATTTATGGGCTTGCGTTCGTTCAAAACGTTTGGTTTACAAGAATTCTAACGGCTGCGGGTATTCTCTCTCTGGTCATACTGACAATGACGGGTGTCAGCCGAATCTTCTTTGATGAAAGGCCCAAGAATCTCAGGACTGGCGGCAATCAAGCATTCTCGACCAGCGCGCAAACGAGCCGCACTGAGAAATCACAGCCTTCACTAACGGCCATTCAGCCACCTCATACTGGGAAGAAAGTGCTGGAGATAAAAGCCCTTGCTAACGCCTGGGTGCGCGTGGAGCCGGATAGCGGCCCCGCTGAGGAAATTATGATGGCTCCAGGTGACATCCAGGTTTTTACCGCAAAAGATAATTTTAGAATTATAACAGGAAACGCAGGGGGGATAAGAATGAGGTTTGACGGTCGAGTCATGCCTGTATTGGGAAAATCTAATCAGACACTTGCCTTGACTCTGCCATGATAAAAGATTTAAGTCATTGATTAATCAGGAGCGTTGATGTCCCGGAACGAAATAAAACTACTTTTAGTTGTGCCAATAACTAATCAGGATGACTTACAGTTTGTGGTGGAAGCTGAAGAATGGCATACTGTGCAGGACATTTTCAAGAAAACAGGAACCTCTTTCCTAAGAGATTGGAACGGCAACTACGTGCTGGATCTTGATGAAATTCCATGGAAGGCGTCTCCTGAAGAGCTTGATTCTCTAAAAATTGTTGAGGGAAGAGTTATTGCCGTCATTGGATCAAAATATAGAATATCCCAGAACACAAATTTGTTCAAAGACAAGAATTCTATTTATGCGCTAGAAAAAGATGTGAATCATCTTTTGAGTTGAAAGCCATTGCCATTGGCGGGGGGATTATGAACCTTGGTAAGGCTACTCTTGGCTCTGTTATTTTTTCAGTCCCGGAAATGGAAGTATTTGAGATCATGAAACGAAACAGGCCTATGTTCAGGCAAAAAAAAAGACTGTCCGCTGTCAGAAGGCGACGCAGAGCAAGCGAGGCGTTTCGTTACTTTTGTGAAACCTCAGAAGAAACCATTAATTCTTGGGTCTGCGCAAAGTTTAACTCTACATCTCGGTCGGAAAATTCCCGCAACTGATCCTATATGTCATCAACCTTATGGTCAGAATAATTGATTGAGAAAATCCAGTTACCCGCCCTTTACTCAGTGGCTATCCTCAGCCAGATCCGCCAACTGGATTTTCTCAAAACTTCCAGCATTGTTGAATCCGTTTGTAGTGATCGCCAATCCGTAGAAGCTATTCCAGAATATTTGATTTCCATAATTCCTCAGATTTCAGGTTTTGAAGCAAATTTTCTATGTCTAAAAAGCCAAAAGCGATTAAGAGCAGCCTTAGAAAAGGCTGAACAGTGGTTTTCGAGTGGGGTCAGGGTATGCCTTACAAAGCAAAATGAAAAGTTAAAATCAATCATTGATTATTGCGATTTGGTGTTCACATTTGGGGATATTGGAATTCTTAACAGTACATTGGCCATGATAGTCAATTCTCGCGTCAGCAGAACTATTTCTCCGGACACTCCTTGGGTTCTTAAAACTATTGGTCTTGCGAATTTCGCCTTTAAAAATCGTTGGACCCTTATATCCAGTTGCGGGACAATTCCTTATCTTTTGGTAAGTTGGCTGGCAAAAGGCAAGTCGGCCATTATTATTCTCGATTCGCCTCTTCCTCTTATGAGTGACGAAAGAACGAGGCAACAATTCACTCACGAATTTCTTAATATCTTTGATGCTGAAAAAACCTTGTTTATTTCTGAATTCGGAACGGGGGTTTTGCCCAGCGCAACCCAGAGGATGCGGAAGAGAGACGTTATGGCCGTGACACTTGCTGATGTGCTTATGCCATGCGAAGTCAGGCGTGATGGCAACATGGAGCAATTGATAATGTCAGAGAGGGTCAAGGGCAAAATTATGTTTCGAGACAAGATTAGATGCGCCCAAGAATCAACGACCAATCAAGTTGCAAGAAATTCCGAAACCATATCAGAAGAATTTAAATCAATTGTCGCAGCCAGGCCCTCAGTTCCTAAAAAAACATGTCTAGAAAACAAGACCAAAGTTTTTCCTGAGACCATTCATCCAGAAAATGACTTCACAGATTATTTCTTCCATTATACGAGAGCATGTTTTGGACCCTGGCCAGGGCAATCATGGGCCGACTATCTCTATGAACTGACTGAAAATGCTCTGGGTTCTGGACATGAAGCATTGGATACATTAAGGAGAATTTTAAAAGAAAGAAGGATCCGGGCAAGTGGACGATGGATTAGGGGAGCCCATCAAGTAGTGTCATTCACAGAGAGGCTCCCGGAAGAGTTTAATATGATTTGCAAATGGCGCAGGGGACTCATGAGAAAGACCTTTGAACCCTTTGGCATAGCGGTAAGAAAGACTGAATTGATAAAAAGGGGCGCAATAAAGGCGAGTTACGGATCGGATGAACATTACAATAACATGACAGAAGAAATGAAACCCTTCTTCCAGAAATCCTCGAGTTCTTGCGCCGACTGGTCTATGGAAAAAGAGTGGAGGCTCCTTGGGGACCTCGACTTAGACAACCTAAATCAATCCGACTGGTTCGCAATAGTGCCTAACTTCAAAGATCTGAACAAGCTGGTCAACACATTTCAGACCGAAGGATTACGAGTGCTTGTTTTCAGAAACTCTATACACGACAAAACCGGTAAGCTAGCACAGTCGAAATCAAACGAGCTTTTTACTGTCTCATAAAAATGAGTTTGGATATCTTCTATTACGCGTTGATTTTCGTTGCTGGGTTTTCATTAGGGCGCTTGGTAAATATGGTGTGCCGATATTTTGTGGATACGATCGGACCCACCCATTTGCAAACTACGCGTTCAAGTTTCATAGGCTCAACTAATTCAACTCTTATGAATAGGTTAAGAAAGGGAATGTTGGAGACCCACAAGTCGGGAGAACTCATGACAGAGCTTGTTTCAGCAGTTGGAGCTGTATTGCTGTTTATCAAATTCGGTGTAGGTCTTAATTTTTTCGCTGTCATCATTTTTTGCGCAAGTCTACTGGCGGTATTCAGAATCGACATGCAGGTGATGATAATACCGGATGCGATCACAGTGAACGGAGCGATAGCCGGCTTTATCTTGTCATCGTTGAAATATGACCCATATATGGACTGGAAATCATCTTTGACGGGGATCCTGTTAGGGGCTGTGACGCTATATGTTCCGGCGTACATTTTTAGGATTTTTAAAGGAACAGATGGGGTTGGGGGAGGAGATATCAAACTTATTGCAATGGTTGGATCATTTGTGGGCGCGCAAGGGGTTTTATTCACGTTACTCTTAGCTTCACTGACAGGTTATCTCTTCGGGCTGGGCTGGGCAATTTGTCGCAAGGTTTCATCTAACGCTGTCATACCTTTTGGGCCTTTCATCTCCTCTTCTGCGGTTCTTTACGTTCTTTGCGGCAAGACAATTATCAACAATATTTTTGGAATTTTTAATTTTTTTTTCGAATCCTAACAATTTGCTAACAATCGTGAATGAAAATAAATATCAAGGGCCCCAAATCTCAATTAACAAATTGAAATGAATCGGAGGATTGAAGTGTTCTCAAGAATTTGTTCGTTAGTTATGTGCGTCACATTAGTTATGTGTTCGTTGGCGCTGGCGGTGGAAGTGGATCCTAAACTGCCTCCTTATCAGAAAGTGAGCGGAGTTTCAGGTGACCTGAAATCTGTCGGCTCAGACACCCTCAACAATCTCATGACGTTCTGGGCCGAAGGGTTTAGATCGGCTTATCCTGGTGTGAAGATTTCCGTAGAGGGTAAAGGCTCATCTACGGCTCCGCCCGCACTGATCGAAGGCGCAGCGCAATTTGGTCCAATGTCAAGGGAAATCAAATCCAAAGAAGTAACGGATTTTGAAAAGAAGTTTGGTTACAAACCTTCTGTAGCCAGAACGGCCGTAGACGCTCTTGCAGTTTTTGTCAACAAAGACAACCCCATCAAATGCCTGACCATGCAGCAACTCGACGGAATATTCTCCAAGACTCACAAGAGTGGCGGCAAAGACATACCAACCTGGGGAGACCTCGGGTTGACCGGTGAATGGGCCGACAAACCCATTTCGATCTATGGACGAAACTCCGCCAGCGGCACCTACGGGTTCTTTAAAGAAGTAGCCCTTTTTAAAGGAGATTACAAAGACTCCGTAAAGGAACAGCCAGGATCTTCGGCAGTTGTTCAGGCTATTGCGAAGGACAAGTATGCGATAGGCTATTCGGGTGTGGGCTACAAAACCCCGGATGTCAGGATTGTTCCACTGGCTTCCAAAGATGGGGCCACCTGTTATGACGCAAACGCCGAAAACGCTTATACCGGTTCCTATCCTCTTGCACGGTTCCTGTACATCTATTTCAACAAGAAACCAAATGAACCGTTGAATCCTGTAATGGCCGAATTCATCAAATATGTCTTTTCAAAAGAAGGCCAGACAATAGTTGTCAAGGACGGTTTTTATCCGGTTTCCAGCACTCTTGCTAATGAAGATCTTGCAAAAATAGGTCTTAAATAGGCGTCAAATTACTTTAAGTATGATATTCGTGAGGGGTGACATCGATAACCTCGATGTCATTCCTGTATCTGTTTTGTCCGGAGTTGCCAAACTACTCCGATCATTAATACGAAACATGACCAAAAGGTGTCAGTATGGTAAACCCTGGCGCGCGTAGCCGGAAAAAAACCAGAAAATGGGTCCTCATAGCCGATAAAATAGCCGACAAAGCTATTACTATAGGTGGTGTTCTGGTTATAGCGGCTGTAATGACTATGACCGTCTACCTGATTTATGTAGGTGGGCCGCAGTTTAAGGCGGGAGAGGGCGTCTCGGTCACACAAAACAATGCGCCAATTGACCCGACGCACAAAGTTAATGTGACACTTGATGAACAGGCTACGCTTGCAGTCGCCCGTGCGAACTAAG
>JAZDKD010000543.1:0-2400 GCA_043803345.1 Pseudomonadota bacterium | reverse complement strand
ACGAAGGATTTGTCGGCATCCCTCATGGGGGAGTCGGAATGGGGCTGTGTCTGGACGCGTGGAGAAACGTTGGAGTCCCTGATTATCCAGTAAACGTAAAATTCAAATTTGGCGGATCAGGCATACTCATTGGGGATGAGGCTTTCTTTGAAATACAGAGGGATACGTCAAGCTTAGACGGGCTTGATATAAAAATAACTAAGCAGGGTGATCGCAAACCTTATCTCCGGGCGGAAATAAGATCCGCCGGTATTGTTAAACCGCCGCTGGCTCGGTTGACGAGTCCGCAAGTTAGCAGGGATTTGCCCTATTACAAAAACTGTTTTGTATGTGGACACGCAAGAAATGAACCCGGTTTACAGCGTAGGTTTAGATTCGATCAAATGGAGTCTGAAATTAAGGTTACAGTTGCCTGGGGTTCAAATAGTGATGACTTCGACCGGGCGGCGTTCTTCCTGATTACTAAAAAAGAACTACACCCGGCTGCGCTAATCTCGATATTTGATGAAAACACCGCTTGGGCGGGATTCATGTTAACCAAATCCGCTGGTCTCTCAGTCAGACTCGAATTTACCCTCTTGAGGCCGGTTGGAAGATATGAGAAGCTGCTTTTCGTCGGTGAGCCATTGGGAATCAGGGGCAATCCAGCCTCTCCAAGGTTTTTTTCCGCTCAGGGAACAATATACGCTGTTAACGGATCAAACGTGGAACCTGTCGCCTATGGCGGAGGTGAATGGATTATCATGCAGCAATACACAGAGCAGATAAGAAAGAATCTGATTCCTGAGAATGACTGGGAATGGATTTTCATGTAACAGGGTTGGTTTGAGACCATCTATCTGGTCTTAATGGAGCAAAAAGTGGTTGAAAAAATTACTGATGGCATACTGTGGGTGGCCGGGCGCGATAAATTCATGCCGGATTCACATATTTATGTTTTAGGGAACGTTGAGTCCGATGACCTAACCATAGTTGATTGCGGCATTTTTGAGATGGGGAATTATAAACTGTCTGAACTGGACAGCTACGGAATTTCAGTTGATCAAGTCAAAAGAATAATAATGACTCACACTCACCTTGATCATATTGGCTGTCTCCGTGATTTCCTTGAAAAAGGGCCTCATATTGAACTCTGGGTCCACCGTGATGAGGCCGCATTCCTGGAACGGGGAGACGATAGGATCGTTTTTGGGAATAAAATGTTCGAATCTATGATTCGGTCTCAATACGATATTGCCCCGCGTTTTTTTGAATTCAAGGTGACCAAAAAACTCGACGGTGGCGAGGTGCTAGATGTCGGTGGGAACAGCTTCAAGGTTATCCATATTCCCGGACACAGCATAGGAAGTATTGGCCTCTATGATGAGAAGCGGAAGATCTTTCTATCGGGCGACACCATTTATGCGGATGGAGCAATAGGAAGATATGATTTGTTCTCGGCCGATAGCGAAATGCTCAAGGAGTCGCTTGAAAGAATTAGAGATTTGGGGATTGACACTCTCTTGCCCTGTCACAATAGAATCGTCAAGGGCGGCGCCGATGAAATGATTAAGAATACGGTTAAATACTGGCTTCCCCTATTAAAATGATTCAATCGCGACACGGAAGCAGTCATTTGCAAAAAGGAACCAAAAATAGGGGAATTCGAATATGGGTTATACAGTAGCTGAAAAAATAATAGAAAATCACCTTGTTCAGGGCAAGATGAAAGTGGGTTCGGAAATAGCCATAAAAATAGACCATACATTAATCCAGGATGCGACTGGAACCATGGTATTTCTGGAATTCATGGCAATGAACGCTCCGCGAGTAAAAACTGACTTGTCCTTAAGTTATGTGGATCACAATTTGTTACAAACAGACTTCAAAAACGCCGACGATCACCTCTTTCTTCGAACAGCCGCGGCCAAATTTGGAGTTATTTATAGCCGTCCCGGTAACGGGGTCTCTCATCAGGTTCACATGGAGAGGTTCAGTGTTCCTGGAAAGACCCTGCTGGGATCCGATAGCCACACACCCACTAATGGCGGTATGAGTATGATAGCTATTGGAGCGGGAGGACTCGACGTGGCAATGGCGATGGCAGGTAAACCATTTCACCTGAACATGCCAAAAATTGTTGGAGTAAGGCTTACCAATCGTTTTCAACCTTGGGTTTCAGCAAAAGACCTTATTCTTGAACTACTGAGAAGACAATCTGTCAAGGGAGGAGTAGGAAAGATTTACGAGTACTATGGCCCTGGCGTTGAAAATCTATCTGCAACGGACCGGGCCGTCATTGGAAACATGGGAGCCGAGTTGGGAGCGACGACCAGTATTTTTCCATCTGATATCCGTACTAGAGAGTTTCTGGTGAGTCAGGGTAGAGGTAACGTCTGGGTTGAAATAAAGGCTGATTCA
>JAZDKD010000542.1:0-3901 GCA_043803345.1 Pseudomonadota bacterium | reverse complement strand
GCGTATCACCAGAAAGCGTCTGAGAGCGTCACCCAGGGCGCTGAAAGATTGGCCAACGAAATTCGGCGGAGAAAACTCAACGTGAGTCACCCGGATGATCAAGTCAACAATTTCATTGAGTCTGAAATACGCACTCTTGGTTTTAATCGGGCCCATGTATTTCTCAAAGGAATCCAACATCCGATAAATTTTTCCGTAGCCAATAGTGGGTATTTCTCTGCTGCACCGGTTATGGCGAGTTTCCTTAAGATTGGATTTGGGGGCTCCACTGCTTCCACTGTGGTGAAACTCGACTCTGGGGAAGACCTTGTTAGGGGAATTGCTCCTATTGTTTCAGATGATTCAAAAAAGGTTTTAGGGGTGGTAGTCGTTGATCACGTCATTCCGCAAACCCTTTCCAGTAGACTTTTTGGGATAACTAAAGCGTATGATGACTATCAGGAGGCCAAGCGGCTTAAAGGGCCAGTTAAGACTACCTATCTCTTGATCTTATTGATTGTGGCGCTTTTGGTGATTTTTGTGGGATTCTGGTTTGGCATGAGCATGGCGCGGGAGATTACGGATCCACTTCAGAGCCTTGCCAAAGGGACTCAACAAATAGCTTCTGGAAATCTTGATGTCTTCGTGGAACCCACAGGAGACGATGAGTTGGGGGCTCTTGTCCGTTCCTTCAACAAAATGGCTTCCGACCTCAGAGAGGGTAGGGATGAACTTCTTCGAGTGAACGCTGATCTTGAGAACAGGCGAAAATATATACAGACAGTTCTTAAAAATGTTGCGGCTGGAGTCATTGCCATTGACGCTGAGCAAGAAGTCACAGCCTTCAACCAGTCTTCTCTCAGACTACTGGGACTGGGAAAAGAACTTCATTTGGGAACGCATCTTTTTCAGCAGCTGGCGCCGGATGTTTCCGCTAAACTCAACGAAACATTGATTGAACTCAGAGAATCCGAATCCGAGGGCATCGAGAAACAACTTGCAATTAGACCGGCAGGCAAGACAGTGACACTATTGTGTTTTGCGAACATTTTAAAAGATGATGTTGGAAATGAATTAGGCGTGGTTCTCGTTTTTGAAGATCTCACTTTTCTTGTCAAGGCTCAGAGAATGGCAGCCTGGAGAGAAGTAGCGCGCAGAATCGCTCATGAAATAAAAAACCCTCTCACTCCAATCCAGCTCAACGCCCAGAGAATAAGACGGAAGTATCTCCCATCCTTGGGGTCCCAGGGTAACATACTTGATCAGTGCACCAGGTCCATTATAGATCAGGTCGAACAGCTCAAGAAGATGGTAAACGAATTTTCAAAGTTTGCAAGGATGCCTGGAGCCAACCCGATTCCCGGTGATTTGAATCAAATCATCAGCGAAGTTGTTGCCCTGTATCGTTCCGCCAATGAACAGGTCGTTATTCAATTTCATCCTGATGAATCAGTCCCAATCTTTGAGATTGATCGCGAACAGTTCAAAAGAGCTATGATGAACCTTCTTGACAACGCGATTACGGCCGTGGGATTAGCCGGTGAAGTCCAGATAAGATCTGAATATGAGCCGATTCTTAGAATAGCTACGATCAGCGTGTCCGACAGTGGCCCGGGAATAATTCCAGAGGACAGTGAGCGAATATTCGAACCGTATTTTACTAGAAAACCCAGTGGCACAGGTTTGGGACTTACAATCGTGAGCGCTATCGTAGCGGACCACAATGGCTTCATCCGGGTTCGCAACAACGAAACAGGTGGAGCGTGTTTTATTGTCGAACTACCGGTCAGGCCGAGATGAGTTCGCCCATAATCATAAATTAAGATTTAGCCTATCATCTTAATGATGATTTCAAAACCCCGGCGTCATCTAACAAGGAGCAATAACCTTGGCTGACGTGTTAAGCGTTTCTACAACCTCAAACATGTTGGTTATTCTCCCAGCCTGTATTTGGTTCACCAGGCCAAATTTTTCGAGACACGTTCCACAGGAGAGTATTTCAACACCTTTATCTTCAAGGACGTGCAAGGCTTCCACGGCTTCTATGTCTACGCTTGTTAGTTTGACTCCCGAATTGATAAAGATTAACCTCCATGGCAGTGGCGCACTGTCGATAATGGTCCTTAGAAATCCTCGCATAAGTTGCGCTCCCAGGCCTTCATCGCCTCGTCCCATGGTGTTGCTTCCAATGTAGACCACATTTTTCGACAGAATGTTTGCCGAGCCTGGTAAAGGGCATGGAATGAGTTCTTCCTTCTCAACATAATTAGCATTGGGGTTTTCCCATACGATGGTAATTGTAAAACAATTTGCTTCTGTTTGGACTGATTCTACAGTTGCGCCCCGATTACGCGCGAATCTGCAAACGTTCTCTTTAGCTGCTTCGTTGTCGACAATGACGGTGAAATGAGTCAGTTTTCCCTCGTCAAATATCTTTTTGGTCTGAATAACCGGCTCGGGGCACAATAGGCCCCTGGCGTCAAGTGTGAAGATTTCATGTTGAGTCAAGATTTTTCCTCCGTTCTATAAATAATGTGATTCGATTCGTCTTCCGTGCTAGAATAACTGGGACGAACACTTGAATCTTATGAAGCATGCTCAAAGACGGCGCTCGATTCGTTCAGACACCGCTGCCACAAAAATCACTAATGTTTTGCCCTTTTTGGCCGCTAGGGAGTTTTTAAGTGAATTATCTATCGTAAATCGTAATAAAAGCAATAGCGCAAATCTATATTTAGGTTGCCGGTAAATGGAAAACAAAGAATTAAAAATATCAGTTGTCGGAGCTGGCGCTATGGGTTCGGCAATAGTCAGGGGTTTGGTGAATGCGGCTTTGACAGAACCCCGGAATCTCATAGTGTTCGATGTGGATTCAGAGAAATCTCGTTCATTAAAAATGGAATTTGGCGTTCACGCCACTGAATCAATTGAGAAGGCTGTGCCAGATGAAAATTCTGTGGTTGTTCTGGCTGTGAAACCGCAGCATATGGAAGACGTCCTGGCATCGTTGGCTTCGTCTATCCTTACAGGCACACTTGTAATATCAATAGCCGCAGGGATATCCACAGAATTTATTCTAAGCAAAATTGGCCCTGACAGACGGGTTATTCGAGCTATGCCAAACGCTGCCGCGATGGTTGGTCAGAGTTCAACCGCCATATGCCCAGGAGGCGTAGCGGATGCTGGCGACTTGAAGACTGCAAAGAAACTCTTTGAATCAATAGGAATCGTTGTTGAAGTCGATGAAAAGAATCTCAACGCTGTCACGGCTCTGTCTGGCAGTGGCCCTGGTTATCTGTTCCTTATTATGGAGGCCATGACCGACGCTGGCGTCCTTATGGGCCTGTCAAGGTTTATTGCCAGACAGTTAACAGTTCAAACATTCCTTGGGGCCGCAAGCATGGCTTCGCATGGGAAATCATTCAGTGACTTGAAAGACCTGATCACTTCACCCGGGGGAACCACCATAAGTGGACTAAAGATTATGGAGTTGGCCGGGGTCAGAGGGATATTTATGGAAGCTGTGGAAAATGCCGCGCTCCGAGCGGAAAAGATCTCGGGAAGTTAACGACATAACGAATCATCACTTATTGACTTTGTTTATTGAGGACGGGAGATGCTTGGAAATAATGTGACTACAAAAGACGCTCTTTATCTGCTTGATATTGAAACAGAGGAAAAACTCCAGCAAGCAATTAAAGAAGGACTTATAAAGCCAATGAAAGTGGACGGCAAAAAAGATTCCTTTGTTCTTCAGGATCTTGTAAAATTGAAACTGGCCTTGACCATGGTTGACCTGGGTTTGACTCCTGGCAGGGCTATTCGTTATGCGGAAGCGACACTCGGTCTTGGGTCTGATCAGACATTCAATAAAACGATGACCTGGATCGATGGAGAAACCCACGAGTTGTTCTGTCTGCTT
>JAZDKD010000541.1:0-5442 GCA_043803345.1 Pseudomonadota bacterium | reverse complement strand
CAGGCCGTTTAACTAAAATTCTGGCGGACAGAGACGCTTCGATATCATCAGTCAGTATGATCAATAATAAGTTTTTTCTAAGAAAATTGAATAGCCTAAGTACGGATGTTTGGGATTTGGAACCCGTTTTGAGATTTCAGGCGTCTAAAGTAACGCAACATCGTTTGCATGAGGCAGAGAGAATACAAAGCGACATGAATTCAACTGTGATGTTATCTACTGGACTGAAAATCGCAAATAAAACAGAATCTCTTCTTGATTCTGTTTCGAAAGACTGCTCTTCACAGGCGTTTGACCTGTCAAAAATGATGATTGAAAATAAGATAGCCTCATCTAAGAAATTGATCTCAATGATTGGTAGGCGATGCCAGTCGTTGATTTTATTTCTTCCGGTTCTCATTATGGTATTTAAGTTGTCCGGTTTTGGTTCAATATCAGACGTTGTTGAAAACAAGTCTTGGTTGAATTTGTTGGATCATGTCTTGCGTTTTCTCATGTCTATTTTTACCTCTGAGGGTTTGGTAGCTTTATTAGTTCTGATCATTCTTGAAATTACAATAGTATTCTTGATGGCGTTACGTCGTATGAAAAAAATAAAAAAAGTGGCCAACGGAATTTCAAGTGCTGTTACAAAGAGCCTCACAAGATGTTTGAATTTGGCGATCAAGCGAGAAATTGACGATAGTTTGTCATTAGGCAGAAAATTAGAAGAAGAAGGAATTGCCGAATTATCCGAAATTAAGTCCGAAAGCAATGCGATTCGACTAATGTAGTTCATCTTCATCCATTTATGATTGGTGATTGGCTTTGCTAAAGCTTATTGTGCGAAATGTTTTCAGACACCGACTCAGGTCTGTCTTGACGCTGTTTGGCGTAGCTATAGCGATGCTGGCGTTTGGAATCCTGAGAACCCTTGTTGGGGCGTGGTACGTTGGCGTGGAATCATCATCAGCCAATAGGCTGGTTACCAGGAATAAAATATCTTTGATCTATACATTACCTCTAGCCTACAAAAACAAACTTTCACAAATTACTGGAGTAAATGGACTTGGTTATGGAATCTGGTATGGAGGAGTTTACAAAGACAAAAAAAACTTTTTCCCCCAGTTCGCAATAAGTGGCATGGATTATCTCAATCTATATCCGGAATTTGTATTTAGCGTTGAGGAAAAAAGGGCTTTTGAAAAAGAGCGTCAGGCTGCAATAGTAGGACAGGCGACGGCCAAAAGGTTCGGCTGGAAAATCGGGGACACTATACCATTGCAGGGTACCATATATCCTGGGAACGTCGAATTTGTTTTAAAGGGGGTTTACAAGGGAAGCCAGAAAAACACCGACGAAACGGCTTTCTTTTTCCACTACGATTATCTGAACGAGAGACTCAAAAAGGATTCACCGTCCCAAGCGGACAAGGTCGGCTGGTTTATGGCGCGAATCAAAGATCCTGATCAAGCTCCCATGATAGCAGAAGAAATAGATTCTTTATTCGCAAATTCCTTGGCTGAAACACTAACTGAAACCGAAAAAGCTTTTCAAATGGGCTTTGTCGCCATGACCGACGCAATTCTAACTGTGGTACAGGTAATATCAATTGTGGTCATAGGAATAATCCTGATTGTATTGGCGAACACCATGTCTATGACCGCGAGAGAGAGGTCATCCGAATATGCGGTTCTGAAAACCCTTGGATTTGGGCCTGGTTTTATTTTTTTTCTAATCTGTGGGGAGTCCTTGGTTCTAGCTCTATTGGGGGGCGCCTTGGGCTCAATTTTGACCTTTCCTGGCGGGATGCTGTTCCAAGCGGAAATGAAATCCTTTTTACCTGTGTTTGACATCACCGCAGAAACGTTGTTAATGATAATGACCATTTCATGCGCCCTGGGCTTTTTTGCGGCGATTCCCCCGGCCATAAGATCCTCACGAATCTCAATTAGCGAGGGTCTTAGACATTTAGGCTAGCTAAAAACTTTCTGGATCTCTGAATAAAATCATTATTCTTGGAAGAACATTCCTAAATTAGGCTAGCCCTATTTGTGAATTTCTTCCATCCTCGTGTATCCATCCTCGTGCGCTTCTTATGAAAAGAAAGGATGGTAAAGAAAGAAAAAAAGTCATTAGAAAATAATACGTGTAACCAATATCGGTGGTAGCCCATCCACTTAAAGATCCGGCAATTATTCCAGAAATTCTGAATAGAGCAGAAAGCAAAGCGTATTGTGTTGCTGAAAACTCTTTTCTGCAAATGCACATTAAAAAAGCCAAAAATGAGGCTGATCCAAGTCCACCGCAGAAAGATTCAATTGCTGAGGCGGCGTATATACTGTAGCTTCCCAAATGCGGATAGGCCGAAACAATTACATAAGCGAGATTGCTAATGGATTGAAGTATACCCAGAACCCACAATCCAATGTAAATTCCAAATCGGCCCATGAACAAGCCACCGGCTAATCCACCCACTATTGACGACAGAACACCCAGAGTTCCTGTAATTAGACCGATCTCCGTGGTGTCAAGACCTCGTGCAAGCCAGAACGGTCTGATCATAGGACCTATAGCCATGTCACCCAACTTAAATAATATGATGAACATAGCCACTTGAAAAACTCGCTTTCTATTCAAAAGTTCCTTGGCAGGCGCAAACAACGAACTGAACGAGAATTTTGGACGATCCACCTCAACATGAGGTAATTTATGTGAAAACAAAGCGCAGATGAGTAAAATTCCGCCAGCTACAAGGTATGTTGTTCTCCATCCTATCCACCCACCGAGCGCTACAAAAAAACCTCCGGCAATAACTAACGCCGCGCGGTAAGCAGCTTGCCGAAAGCCATTAGCCATACCAATTTCAGAAGGATCAAGAAGTTCAATGGTGTAAGCGTCTATAGCAATATCCTGCGTCGCTGAAAAAATCGACAAAACAGCTATCATAGACCACAGCATAAATCCCGGCTGTGAGGGGTCCCAGGGTAGCAGGGCAAAGATTGCGCCGGCCATAATTAACTGGGCCAGCCCGATCCACTGGCGTCTTGCTCCAATGAAATCCACCGCAGGGGCCCATAAAAACTTCAACGCATAGGGCAGGCTGACAAGACTCAGCAATCCAAGATTTTGCAGAGTCATGCCGTGAATACGAAAATAAACGGGGAGCGTCTGTTCAATTATTCCAAAAGGAAAACCTTCAGCAAAATAAAGAAGAGAAACCAGGACCATTTTTTGATTAGACTTCAATATATGCTCCAGCATAACGTACATCATCAATGTAATAGCGTTGTTAAGCTTATATATTAAACATAAAAATACAACTTAAAAACATCCCCGAACAAAATTATACTGTTAACTATTTAATCTATTTAAATAAAATTATAGCTGAGGCAAGATTGGTGGGACTTTTATTTTTTTGACTAGTGTCTGCAAAAACATCAGGACACAATCTCCGGGCGGCGTTTATCCTCATCGCTGGCGCACTGTATTTCGCAGAGGGTTTGCGGCCCGAGAAGACCAAGTGACATGGAGAGTTTAATGAGGTCTTCCACCGGCATATCAAGTTTCTGAAAGTTTTCTTCAGGCACAAGAACGTTGAATCCTGTTGCGGGTATGGGGGAGTTGGGCACAAAGACCAGCAAATGAGGTTTACCGTCCTGAAATATGTATCGTTGGGATGATGTTAACAATACAACAGCCGTTAAATTCCCTAGTTTGGCGAGACCCACTCCGCCAAATTTTTCCATCCCGGCGCCAGAAATTGTTGAGCCAAAAAGTTCTACAGCCTGACCAACGCTTGAATAGATTTTCCCAAAAAAAGGTATCCTGGCAAACATCCGGTCTAGAGTTTTTTGAAATCTTGATACGGTAGCTTTGGTAACCAGAAAACCGAGCAATGTAATGCATATGACTACAACAAGATATCCCGTCAAGTACCCTGGATATCTGTAATCATCCACAACAAGGCTCGCCAACAAAGTTCCAAAATAGCTACTCGGACCTACATATGCGTCAGCTAACTTCACCATCCAGCCGACAACCAACACTGTCACCACAAAAGGCAAAAGTGTCGCTAGGCCAGTTAGGAAAAGTCTAAGCAGAAAACTCGTTAACTTTCTCATTTTAGCTACAAAAGAATTTTGCTATCGATGTCCGAATGAATTTCATGTCCACAATAGCAAATCTCGGGGTTTGATTTTTCCAACGAACCGTGAGGATTACCCGCAGGCCCGTTTGATCTACCGTCCGAATGGAATGTTTTGGAATCCACACTGAAATAGATAATTAATATGAACAAAGCTATCAAAAGGATTCCAATAATGATCATTGTTTTATCTTTGTCCGTACGTGTTTGACTTGGTAGGATCGTTTTCAGTTTTGAAATTCTTTGAGTCATTAGAGCCTCTTTCCTAACATCATAAATATACCATGGTTGAAAGAGCCGCACAATTTGTTAGAATACATGTTGATTAAACGTATCAGGAATTTCAGATGATCTGGAGGTATAGACAATGAACGTGGAGGATTTCGTTCGGGAAAGGATAAAGTGGTTGGGCCATGCAAGTTTCCGAATCGATGGAGCCAAAGAAATAGTTTACATTGACCCGTGGAAATTGGAAGATCCTACTCCGGCTGACATCATTTGCATCACTCATAGCCACTTTGACCATTTATCTCCTGAAGATGTAGCCTTGATCCGAAAAGATAACACAGTAATTGTTGGGCCTTCGGATTGCAAAGCGGATTTCGGACAATCCTTCCGAGAGATTTCTCCCGGTAACAACATAAAAATAGGCTCCGTCGAGATTGAGGCTGTTCACAGTTACAACACCAACAAAGAATTTCATCCCAAGAGAAATAACTGGGTAGGATTCGTAATTTCAATTGACGGATTTAGGATCTACCATTCTGGTGATTCGGACCTCATCCCTGAAATGAAACAAGTTACGGCTGATGTGGCCTTGTTGCCTGTAGGCGGAGCATACACAATGACTGTAGATGAAGCCGTCCAGGCTGCCAAGGCGATCAACGCCAAAGTTACTGTCCCTATGCATTGCGGTGACATTGTGGGTGATCTAAAAGATCGAGAGACATTCAAACGGGAATCCGGAAATACAGTAATTATTCTGGATCCACTAAAAGGAGCATGAGTTTCAGAAAATGACAGTTGATTCAGATCGAAACGTTGATTCAGTAAGAGTCCGATTTGCACCGTCGCCAACTGGCTACCTGCATCTAGGTGGGGCGCGGACCGCCTTATATAACTGGCTTTGGGCCCGTAAACGCGGAGGAGTGTTTATTTTAAGGATTGAAGACACTGATGTGGAAAGATCCACTCAGGATTCGGTTGAGGAAATACTTGAAGGATTAAGATGGTTGGGTCTTGATTGGGACGAAGGGCCATATTTTCAGACAAGCAATCTTTCGAAACATAAAGAGGCTGCCGAAAAGCTCTTGCAA
>JAZDKD010000540.1:0-2432 GCA_043803345.1 Pseudomonadota bacterium | reverse complement strand
GCACTGTCAAGGCGAAACTCAATCGCTTTAACTTCGCAATATTGGTTATATAAGGCTTTAACGCAGGACGCTAGGCCCCTTATGCGCCTGAGGAGGGATTGTAGCTTTGCTCGTAGGCTTGGGATCAACTATAGCGTCTATAATTCGAACAGGAATTTGTAACACAAGGTAGGGAATGTATATAACGCTGGCGACGATCGAATTTTCCTCATGCGCCAATGACGACCAATAGGCCGACCCGTCAGTTCCCTGGCACGTTCCAGCCATAGACGAGGGACTGAGGCAAGTCGTTAGTGTAACCAAGCAAATACAGTTAATGATTATCTTAAACGACGAACTCATTTGACCAACCAGTTCTTAATGCCAAGATTGAGAAAACCTAAAAGCATTTCTAGCCTTTTGATGATTGTCTCATAAAAGGATTGAACAGTCAAGATTGCATTTGAATTGGGATCGTTCCATGAATCTGTTGGAGAAACTCCACAATCATTGGTCCCACGGAACAGCGTTTAAATACTTGTCGAGTTTGTTCAAATACGTCCTAGTCCTGAAGGTTACTCCATGTTTTATCTTCGAATTCTCACCCATCCAAAGCTCCCCTATCACTGCAAATGGAGTGGGTCCAAAGCGCGCCGTGTGTTCCGAAAGAATTAATCTGTGAATATCTGAATAAATATAATGGGGCTCTTTTTCAAGCAAGAATGAATCGAATATTTTCTGTTTTGGAATCAGAGGGAATGCGATAGAGGTAGCCCTCAAGGTCTCAGATTCTTTAGGAGAGGGATTGCCTTTATCATCATATTGGAGCAGGTCTCCGTCGATCTGAAGGTCCATCATTGAAGAGAGATCCCTAATCCTGATTTGTTCAATCATGTTTCTGCTCGAAAATGGACCATAATTGTAGTCCATGCCCACAAAAAACAACCAGGATAAATCACCCGCAGATCCATATCTTGCGGCGTATTGAACGAACATGGGCTTCAGAGCCGCTACCCCTGCGTCAATTCCGCCTCGTACAGTATACATGTAGTCGGACAGTTCCTGATCAGTAAAAATGTCGCCTCTGTCCTTCATAACCTGTCTGGCCCTAGGAAAATTAAGCTGCATAGAACCTTTTGTTCGGACTACATTGGTGACTTTGTCGATTTCCCTGTTGACAAATGATTTCATGAACTCAGGCAAGATTGAAACGTCCCTCTTTAAGTCGGACGCTATCCTCCTGGCCACTGACTCCACCTCTCCCTCAGTCTGGCATAGGATGAGAAGAGGATAGTACTTTTCTTTGTATTTTTGAAACAACTGTGGCGCAGGTGGAATTGATAGCCATGACCCGTATTTTTGGATCAATTCTTTTTCAGCTCTATCCAACAAGGCTGAAATGTCCTCTCCTCGTGATGCGTCAGCTACGGAGGGATCGGAGCGAAAACTCGACTCTATTGAAATGATTGACGCCACAAGCCCAAGTATTTCTTTGCATAAAGGAAGTCCGTTTTTTTCGACCGCATATAAAATGCCGTCTATCCACTCTTCCCGACTTTTTAGAGGGCAACTCAAAGGCTTGAGTGATATGAAACCTGTCAGCCAGTTGATGGCAGTTTGACGATCCATAAGTCTCACCGCTGCGGTGGCTATTTCTTCCTCCTGATCAACAGCATACTGAAATTCCACTATTTCTGCGTCCCTTACCCTCCTGAAATGCATGTGGAGCACCGAGTCAGAATCTGGAGAGGATTGAAGGTTTCGGTTCACCGGAGACGTGGTAATTTGTCCCGAAGTTGAGTCCGCTGTATCTGTAGAATCCTCAGAATCAATTCGCATTGGACGAGAACTGTATTCTTGCGCTACTGCCCCAATTAGCCCGGGTAACGCCAAGATCATGCCCATTAAACAACAGATCAGTTTAAAATGTTTCAAGAATTAGCCACCATTGGACATTGTCCTTGACTCGGTATTCCCATGCATATAAAACTCTATATAACAAATGTCAACAAGGTATTGTAAGAACAGGCATAAATGATATTTAACAAAAAAGCCGTCACCAGACATGGCTGCGACGGCTTGCAATTTTTGATTGTGGTGAAATGAAAAAACTTGCGGCTAAGCCGCTACTTCGGCTAGGCTTGACGACAATTCTCGTTTAAGCTTTCCAAGCGCTCGTTTTTCTATCTGTCGCATTCGTTCGCGACTCGTACCGAAATGCTCCCCCAATTTCTGCAAAGTCCAGGGGGAATCGTCCATGAATCTTTTTTCAACAATGAAACGTTCTCTTTCGTCAAGTCTTCTCAAAGCCTTGTCTGTGGCTTCACTTAGATCCCTGGCTGATTCCATGGTCATCATTTTGACTTCCTGGTCGTCTGATCGGTCTGCAACCATCTCTAGAGCGGTAAAGTTACTGTCATCACCCAAAGCCTCGTTCAGAGACCAATCTCGCG
>JAZDKD010000539.1:0-3676 GCA_043803345.1 Pseudomonadota bacterium | reverse complement strand
GCATTCCTTTACACAGGTCTGAGAGTAACACGCCAGTGTTTCAAAGAATGAGTCGTCAAACCTATTTCATTGGTTTCTTACGAAGCCTCTCTCAACGTCGGCGCAGTGGTTTGGCGGGTATTATCCACTGGGCCTCAAAACCTACCTCAGTGTCTTTTGCAGTTCTAATGGCGGGGTTGCTTAAGGATTAACGAAAAACATGTCCACATCATTTTCTAGGGAAGATGTGGACATGTCAGGCTTCAATTCCCTTAAGCTTCTTCTTTAGCCTCAAAGATCAGATACTCGTCGATCAGGCGATTGATGTCACCATCAAGCACCGCCTGAACATTCCCTATCTCACAGTTTGTCCGGTGATCTTTTACCATTTGGTAGGGTTGAAGCACATAGGATCTAATTTGTGAACCCCACGCTATGTCTTTTTTGCCTTTGTGCAGGGTATCCTTTTCGGCTCTTTTCTTTTCTAGTTCAAGGTCATAAAGACGAGATCTAAGTATCTTCATGGCCATTGCCCGGTTTTTGTGCTGTGACCTTTCATTCTGGCATTGGACCACAATACCGCTGGGAAGATGAGTAATCCTTACGGCCGAGTCAGTCTTGTTCACATGTTGACCTCCCGCGCCAGACGCTCGGTAGGTATCTATCTTCAGGTCCGCTTCATTGATCTCAATTTCCACGTCGTCATCTACGCTTGGATATACAAAAAGGGCTGCAAAGGATGTGTGGCGTCTCGAATTAGCGTCAAAAGGTGAAATTCTTACAAGTCTATGAATCCCCATTTCCGCTCGCAATCGACCATACGCGTAATCACCTTCTACCGAAAATGTGACTGATTTTAAGCCGGCTTCTTCTCCCGGGAGGGAATCCAGAATATCGGCTTTGTAGCCCTCTATCTCACACCATCGGATATACATCCGGAGGAGCATCTCGGTCCAGTCTTGCGCTTCCGTTCCACCAGCGCCGGCATGAATTTCAACAATAGCGGATCCGGAATCTTCGGGTTGGGCAAATAGCCGTTGGACCTCCATCTCCCTTATCCGGTTTTCGAGCAATGAGATATTTTGCTGGACTTCATCAAGGACAGAGTTGTCTTCTTCTTCCAAAGCCAGTTCCAAAAGAGCTTCAGTATCGTCTATGTTTCTGTCCAGGCCCCTGAAATTTTGTAAAATTCTATTAATAGTCTTTTGTTCCCTTAGAACATCTTTGGCGGTTGCCGGACTAGCCCAGAAGCCCTCATCCGATTGTGTTTTTTCAAGTTCGCTTAATCTTGAAATTTTACCATCCAGGTCAAAGATAACCTCGAAGGTTGGATTGTCTCTGTCGTATTTCCGCCATCTTTTGCTGAAGTTCAAACATTTTTTTCCTCCAAAGGTTCCAGGTCGGCTCCGTTGTAGGCCCTTCCCTCAAGCCATTTATTATATTGTGAAAATCCATCAGAATCCACTGATTCCAATGCCTCGTCCATTATTTTTAGCCGCGAATCAAGGTTGTCAACAAAATGCACCAAGATAGCCTCTCTTGTAAACGGGCGAACCGGGGCGCCAAATTCAGGCTCCCCATGATGAGAAAGGAGAATGTGTTGCAATTCTATGAGCCAAGGTTCGTCCTCCAATCCCAACTCAAGAGCGACGGTTCTGAGAAAAGTGGCGCCAAGTATGACATGACCAATTAATCTTCCCTCTAAAGTCCTGCTCCTCGTCCCCATGGCTAATTCCTGAAGTTTTCCTATATCATGCAATATTGCGCCAGATATGGCTATGGAGCGGTTGATCTTAGGTTCCGTTTCGAGGATTGCCAACACCTTGAGGACTACGGACCAAGTGTGTTCTATCAAACCACCTTTATAAGCATGGTGAATCATTTTTGCGGCCGGGGCGGATTTAAATTGATCGCAAACCCTTTCCAAGATTTCTAATACAAAGTTAGACAGTTCCGTAGGTTTGATAGTTTCCACCAATTGGACCATCCGGCCGAAGACTTCATCCACATTACAATGAGTGGTTCGAATAATTTCAGATATGTCCGGAACCTCAGACTCCTCAGCTTTCCTGATCTTATCCACAATCAGTTGGCTTCGATCTTTGAACATCTCAGTTCGGCCCTCAACTTTGACGATGTCCCCGAGATCGAATTCCTCACCCCATTTCTGAAGCGCCTCCGGCCACAACTTTGCCATAATTTCGCCACTTGAGTCTCCCAGCCTCAAATCGAGGTATGTTTTGCCTCCTCTGGTTTTCCTAAGGGTCTTAGCCCGCAATTCAAAAAATCTGAGAATTTGTTCCCCATCTCTTAAATCTCTTATCAACACGGTCGAAGCCATAAGATCACCAATTTGTTACGATATCTTGTCCGGTTTATTATGTTTTGGAATCACTTGATTAGGCTAATTGCCGGGAATGAATCGAAAAGCGATTAATTTTTACCATCTGGGGCGGTCAATGGCGGGTAGTCCTTGTTCTTAGCGCGTTGCTTATTGGAGCCACTTCTCTCTTTCGAAGCGCGTCTAGTGACTTTTCCATAAAGTCCGGAATATCTATAGTTTTTCCGCCGTGAAGAATAGAGTAAATTTCTCCGAGAATTACTGGATGGAAACCTCTTTGCCCAGCGATTCTTTTAGCAAAACGAGACGCTTCAAAGCCTTCAACAGCAATCATTTTCTTTCTGTATTGCTCCATCAGTGTCTTGGCTGATCGGCCTTTGCCGTGCTTCTCTTCCATTTGCGCCAAATCACGGCCAAAACTGGCGGATCGTCCTCCCCTGCATGTTGCAAGCAGGTCAGCCATCCAGACCTGGCTTTCTGCGTCAAAGGTCTCCGGTGAGGCTCCCAGCAGTGATCCAAAATCCCTGATTTCTGCTGTGACCAGAGTGGCGTAAGTTGCGAGAAAATTCTCTGGAGCCATCTTTGATCCTTCAAGGATACCGTATCCAATAGCGTAAACATTCTTCATCGCTGACGCCAGACTGGATCCGGTAACATCGCCTGAATAGACGACGCGAAAGAGGGGGGTTTCTACAAGTGGTCTCAAGCGATCGAAAGTCTCGTAGTGATCACAGGCTATTTGCGTCACCCCGGCGCCACCATAAGCGATTTCGTGAGCTAGATTGGCCCCGGAGAGTGTTGAGATACGCATTCTTTTTCCTAAACGCTCCAATTCTTCTCTCGTGGTCTGGCATGGAAGCAATCCAGTTTCGGGTATGAAGCCTTTAGTGGCTATCACAAGGTCACTGCCCTCAGGAGCCATTTCGATAACCTTGGTGATGGTTGAGTAGAAATACTTGCTGGTAGTAACCAGTAGGATAAGGGATGTGTCGCCTATCGCTGCGATAAGATCTGATTCAGGCCTTACTGATCGAGGAATGGTAAGATCTTTGAAAATCCATGGATGTTTGCTTTCAAAGGTGAGTTTCTCCAGGATTTCCTCGCGGGAATCATACAATATAAGGGTGTGTTCCGAGAGATCCGGCTTCTTTAGAAGATTTCCACCTATGTGTAAAGCCAAGGTGTAACCCCATGCCCCGGCGTTTACCACTGTCATGGTGTTGCGGCCCCTGAGGGGATAGATTCGCCGATCAGCGTGATAAGCGTAAAAGTTCAGTATTGATTGGTTCCGTGGATAATAATTCCTTGTCCACACTGACCATGAAATTGCCCGACGACCGCTCAAATCTTGTAAGC
>JAZDKD010000538.1:0-4544 GCA_043803345.1 Pseudomonadota bacterium | reverse complement strand
GGATGTAGAAACAAATCATTATTCTGCTCCGGCTTTCGAATTTCAGGGAATTTGTCGCCTCAAACGCCTTCCGACTTCTTCTTCAAAGCCATGAACAATTTTTCGGAAGTTACAGGAAGCTCGTTTATTCTAACTCCTGTGGCATCATATATCGCATTAAGAATAGCCGGGATAGTTGGCATAATAGCGCCTTCACCGACTTCCTTGGCGCCATACGGACCATTGGGTTCATTTGATTCCACAATGATCGATTTTACGTTCGGCATATCAAGCGCTGTAGGAATTTTGTATTCACCTAGTGATGGATTAACGACTCTACCTCTGGAGTCGAACTTGACTTCTTCAAATAGACATTCTCCCAGGCCCATTGACAAGGATCCCTGCATCTGGCCTTCAACGGACATCTTGTTTATAGCCAGCCCGCAATCATGCGCATCGGTCATTTTGTCAACTGTTATCTGGCCGGTTTCCAGGTCCACCGAAACTTCAACTATCTGGGCCGAACATCCATATGCCGGTGATGTGCCGACAGCCGCTCCCTTGTATGATCCGCCAAGCCTGGGTGGTTTGTATTTACCTGTGCCAACGAGTGTTCCGGATTTCAGATAAGCCACTCTGGCGGCTTCCCGAAATGTTAGGTATTCTCCAGAGGGTGGGTCTGTCCAGCCTCTGTGCTCTTTTATGTAACCGGATCTTATCTTCTCAAAATTGCCCGGAGCGCCGTCGAATTTTACCATTCCATCCACAAAAGTTATGCTTGATTTGTCCACATTCATTTCTTCAGCGAGAAACCCTGCAATTTTGTCTCTTAACTCTTCGGCGGCTTCCTTTGTCGCATGGCCTGTCATCAGAGTCTGCCTACTGGAGTATGCGCCTAGGTCCACGCTGTAATCAGTGTCCCCAGAAAAGACATGCACATTTTCCAGTGGGATTCCCAGAGTCTCGGCCGCAATCATCGCCATGGCGGTATCTGATCCCTGACCAATTTCAGCGGACCCAGTAAAGAGATTTGCCACTCCGCCATCTTCACTCATTTTTATCACAACCGTTGAATGGTAAGTGTCTGATCTGTAAATAGGATAGCCGGCCCCGGAGACAAAAAATCCGCAAGCCATTCCAATACCTTTGCCTTGGGGTAATTTTCCCTTCTTGTTATTCCAGTCGCTTCCCTCTCGAATGGCTTCGATGCACTCCTTCATTCCTAGACTCGACATATCCAGTTCGTTTACTGTCATGTCGCCGGCGGTCATGATATTCTTTAAACGCATTTCCACTGGATCCAGCCCAAGCTTTTCAGCTGTCATGTCTATGAGTTGTTCAAAACATGCTCTGTGAGCCACCCCGCCGTGACCGCGCTGGGCACCACATGCCGGCTTATTGGTGTACGCGCGATAGCCATCATATTTCATGGCCTTTAGCTTGTAAGGGCCTCCCAAGAGAGAACCCGAGTAATAAACGGTCGCTATGCCGAAGCTAGTGTACGCTCCTCCGTCGAGTACCGCCTTGTTCTTTAGAGCCACCATTGTTCCGTCATTCATAACCCCAAGGGACATCTCGGCGTAAAACTGGTGCCGAGCCCGACTATGCAAAAAGACCTGTTCTCTGGAATAGGTCATCTTGACCGGTTTTCCCGTGATCTTAGACAGAAGTCCGCAACTCATCTCAAGTGGAGTAGCCTCGCATTTTGGGCCGAAACCCCCACCAACATAAGGTTTGATAACTCGAACATTTCCCACCGGAATTTGCAGAGTCATTGCCACGGTTCTCATTACGTAATGCGGAACCTGAGTAGAAGTGTGCAGCGTGAGTCTGCCCGAATTGTCAAAAACGGCCACACACGAATGAGGTTCCAAAAAAGCCGCATCCTGCCGTTTATTGAGGAACGTGTGATCAACAATCAGATCGCATTCAGCGAAAGCCGCCTGAGTATCTCCAAATTCCTGATGAACCTCAGCGTTGACATTACCCGGAAATTCATCGTGGATTTGAGGGGCTCCCTCCTTCATGGCCTCAAACATGTCAAAAACTGAAGGGAGTTCTTCATAGTCAACCTTTATAGAGGCCAAGGCTTCTTGGGCTATTTGAGGGGTCGTGGCCGCTACAGCCGCGATTTCATCACCAACGTATCGAACCTTATCATGGGCAAAAAGAGTTTCGTCATACCTGGCGGGGGAAACGCCGTATCTAATCAACCCAGCTTCTTTGGCGGTAACAATTTCTTTCACGCCAGGAATCTTTTTAGCCTTGGATGTATCTATGCGCAGTATTTTTGCGTGCGCAACGGGACTCTGCAATATAGCGGCATAAAGCATTCCCGGCATTTGGAAGTCATCAGCATACTTAGCCTGGCCTGTCGCCTTGGCCGCCGCGTCAACTCTCGGGGCTCTGGTGTTCAGAACTCTATAATTGCCCATTCTACGCCTCCTCTCTTCCACTGATGACTTTTGCCGCTTCATCTATTGCCTCGACAATTTTCTGATATCCTGTGCATCTGCACAAATTGCCGGAGAGGGCAGTCCTTATATCCAACTCCGAGGGATTGGGCTTTTCTTCGAGTAGGGCTTTTGCGGACAAAATCATTCCCGGAGTGCAAAATCCACACTGGATGGCCCCCTTATCCACAAAGGCCTGTTGCAGCGGATGTAGTTTCCCATTTTCGGCAAGGCCCTCAATTGTCAAAACATCGGAGCCGTTGGCCTGCACGGCCAGCACCAAACATGAATTTACGGCTTTTCCGTCAAGAATGACTGTGCATGCCCCGCAGTCCCCTAGACCGCATCCATGTTTTGTTCCTGTCAAGCCCAAATCTTCCCTCAAGAATTGTACGAGAGTTTGATTCTGGGCAACGGCGGCTTCCACTGGTTCGCCGTTAACTATAAGCCGAATTATTTTCTTCATTTTTCGTTCTCCGGAGAAACGATATTCATTCATAATGATCAAGACACGCAATACTGGAAATACAACCGCTTCAAATTCTTGGTTTCTTAAAACAATGAATTCAGGGTTTCCACGCAAGAGCGTTTTGATAAGCCTGTTTGAGAGCCCTCGATGTCAAGGTCTCGATCATGAGGCATCTATATTCTTGTGTGCCTCTGTGATCAGTTATCGGGTGGCACATGCCAACGCCTATGGCTCCAGCTTCGGAAAAACTCTTTTCATTGGGCTGTCTTCCAATAAGATATTCTTCCGCGGCGAAAGCTCTCACGGGAGTAGGCGCCACAGCGCCCAACGCTATTTTTACATCCACAATTGGACCTTGTGGCTCTTGCAAAGTCAACATTACCGCGACATTGACCATTGAGATCTCCAACGCTTTGCGAGCCCCAAGTTTTATATAAGAACCTCCACTCCAAGGGGCCGGTGTTTCCATAAAGATCCCTACGAGCAATTCATTAGGTTCAATAACGGTTTCCCCGGGACCTCTAAAAAACTCACCTACCAAGACCTCTCGCTCGTTAGTGGCGCTTTTCAACTTCAACGTGGCGTCGTAAACCAAACAAGCTGGAGGAAAGTCCGCCGCAGGCCTAGCGTTGACCAAGTTTCCACCAATCGTGGCCCTGTTACGAATTACGGGCGCTCCGAGTCTGCTTGCCGCAGCCGCAACCGGCAGAAACTTGTCCTGGATAAGTTCATTCCTGGATAGATCAGCCGCTGTAACGGCCGGACCGATTGAAATTCCTAGAGCCTCTCTCTTTACAACCTGGTTCAGTCCGGGGACCTTGCGAAGTGATATCAGATGACCAGGTTTTGCAACCTTGAGCTTCATACGAACCAACAGGTCCGTTCCTCCAGCTATGACACGAGCGTTTCCTCCCATCTCCGAGAGTAACCTTAAGGCCTCTTCAAGCGTGGTGGGTTCAACGTATTCAAATTTGGGCAGGAGCATGCTTTTGGCCTCCCGTTATATTGAAGAATAATAGTGACTTAAAACTAGATACCTAGTTTCTGCCTGTCAGACTGAGATGAAACTGATTTTGTCTTGGTCCTGAACGTCTTTGGAGCAGTTTTCGAGCCAATCGTCTGTATCGAGAGCCTTCGCAAGATGCTAGGCAATCCTGAATAGAGTCTTTATAATGGCAATATCCAGGACACGCGTTAAGATTGATAAGGTTTCTGTCTTCTGGACGTTTTCTAACGAAGAGAGAAACCGGAATGTAAACAAGGCCTTCACATTTATGTTTAAACACGAAATACCCTTCAGCAAAATCAGACACGCAAGGGTGATAAGTTGAGAAGATTAAGTCTGAATCTTTAATGCAGTCAATAAGTTTGTTCCATGTTGTGTCACAAGAAGGACACGATAAGCTCTGTTCTAAGAATGGGCCATCGGGTATTGTCTTTACTTCTTTGGGTTTGCTCTGCTCCCATTCCACTAGCGACTGAATGCCATAACGACCTAAATTTTTAGTCAATTCCCGGGATACCTTTATAGCGTGATCCCTTCTGGCTCCTTCGGGGTCCTGTAATCCATCCCCAAAAGGCCGAATTCGCAAATAAACCCATCCTCTATAACCACCAAAAGGGGTTCCATCCGTTGGACGATT
>JAZDKD010000537.1:0-7564 GCA_043803345.1 Pseudomonadota bacterium | reverse complement strand
CCCGGTAGCAGTACGGATGTGCTGTTTTTTCAACGAGATAGAATCGAGTTTTGCAATGATCTCGTGAATAATATGCGGTTAGCAGGAGTCACAAGTAGGTTCTCGGAGGGCTTTGGTAGATCTTTGGTGGAAACGGACATCAAGGTCAGATCGACAATCGGGTCGGCCAAGAAGGGTCAGGGATCAATCTGAAATACCTGCAGGCGAATCGGGGATGTCCAAAAATTTGATGAGACTGCAACTGATAAATCAAACCTTTGTGAGAGGGGTTTATGACAGAGGAAGTTTTTGTAATATCTGTTGGCCTGACATTCCTTATTTTATTTATTTGGTCGTTCAGGACACTACCAACTGAAGGATGGCAGATTCTGGCCACTGTTCCGGTAACCAAAATGGGTTCCGATAGATGGAAAGGACTCAACCTGACTTTCTATGGCGTTTTCATATCGCTGGCCACCGTCCTGGCGGTGTCTTTCCTGATTGCCTTAACTTCGGCCATAATGATCCCCGTGAGAATTACCCTTGTCATTGCGGCTCTCACTCTGATTGTTGGTTTTTCAGCGTCCAAGATCGTAGCTTTGCTGGTGGAGAAGAAGCGTCATACTTTTACTGTTGCAGGGGCCTCTTTCGGCGGCTTACTGGCTACTCCGATAATTTTGGCCTCAATCAACCATTTTCTGAATCGTGGAGCCGGGAGTATTGCCGTAATCCCGTTTATTGCCTCTATGGCTATCGCCTACGCAATTGGGGAAGGAATAGGGCGTCTAGCGTGCATAAGTTTTGGATGCTGTTACGGAAAACCCTTATCAGACGTCAATCCCTGGATCCAAAGGCTCCTGGGCCGATGCCCTTTTGTTTTTGCCGGAAAACTTAAAAAGATCGCTTACGAAAAAGGAATGGACGGACAAAAAGTGGTTCCTGTCCAGGCAATGACTTCCTGTTTGTATGTGGCCACGGGACTTGTCGCAACGTTATTATTCTTGAAGAATGAATATTGTTTTTCGCTTATACTGGTTACCGTAATCACTCAGTCATGGAGAGTCATATCTGAGACTCTGAGGGCCGACTACCGAGGCCCGGGACATTTCACGGCCTACCAGCTAGTTTCCCTGTTAATCATCGGATTTGTTTTGACGATCACGATTGCTCTGCGTGGAGAGCCTTTGCCGGTAGCGAACTTGGAATTGGGCCTAAGGTCTTTATGGGATCCGACCGTAATACTCTTTCTTCAGTTTGTGGGACTTGCAAGTTTCTTTTATACAGGAAGGAGTATGGTCACGGGGTCGACCATATCCTTCCACGTGCTTAACGACAGGATTTAATGACGGGTTGGTTGTTTGGAGCCGAATCTGGTCTCCATCCAGGTTCCCGGTTCACAAATGTGAGGGACGCCTCTCTCTTCAAGAATTTTTATGATGCCCCGCCTCACAGGATCGTCCTTGCCGTTGAGGGCTGTCTCTCCACGCTGTGCCCTGCTCAGATAATCGCCAGTCATTTTGATCAGTTCCGATATTTCGTGTTCTGTGTCATCGTTATCAGACAACCAACCAGTGAATGATTCTTCCGGTTTTCCCGTGATACTGTATTTTGTGATTCGCTTCGGAGTAACCAGGATCCTGTTGTTGTTTATTGCTCTTACCGCAACTCCACACACAATTTCTTCGGGCAAACCATGAATATTATTACCCGATAAATTAGACTCCATTTTCTTCCTCCAGTGTTTCCAATCCGATACAGGCGATGATCCCCTTTTTAAATTCCCTCAAATCATAAGATCATGGCCCGAAGTTGTAACTTGTAATGCTCTTAACTATTCGT
This sequence comes from Pseudomonadota bacterium, assembly GCA_043803345.1. Taxonomy (GTDB): domain Bacteria; phylum Desulfobacterota; class Desulfomonilia; order Desulfomonilales; family Desulfomonilaceae; genus CAJBEZ01. The sequence continues at coordinate 5,746 of JAZDKD010000537.1, read as the reverse complement.
TGTAGTCATAGCCGACCAACTCACCGGTAACCATGTATACGACATCCTCCGCTATGTTCGTTGCATGATCCGCTATTCGTTCGAGATGACGCGACACCAGGAAAAGATGAATTAAAACTCGGCGCCTATCAATCTCTCGCGTGAGCCGTTCTTCAAGGTTGCTGTGCAATTTGTGCTTCATCATGTCTATTTCGTCGTCATCCGAGAGGATTTCCACAGCCATATCCTCGTCCATTTTTGTGAACGCCAACAGGGCCTTCCTCAGCATGGCCTGGGTCTTTTCGGCCATGATGAAATATTCCGATGTGACCTCCAGCGGTTTTTCAGCGGCCATTAGAATTGCTGTTTCGGCAATATTCACGGCTAAATCGCCAATGCGCTCCAGTTGGTTGGCAATCTTAAAAACCCCGGTTATTAATCGCAAATCCATTGCCACAGGCTGATGTAGGGCTAAGATTGCCAGGCAACCTTCCTCGATCTCCAGTTCACTGCGATTGATTTCAGAATCCCCGTCGATGATGGTAATCGCAAGTTCCCTGTCTCGATCCCGAATAGCCTGGATAGACATTTCCAGTCTATTCTTAACTGCATCGGCCATTGTAAGAAGATCTGCTTTAAGCTTCTCAATTTTTCTCTGAAGTCTGACTCTAGGTCTGCGGACCATTTTCTTTTCCTGGAGATTAAGATCGTATCAGGAGACCAAGCAAAGCTTGTCTCAGTCTACTCATTGATTTCAAATCGTTAACAAGTTGATTTTAACAACAACATCCATCAAAGACTTAACCAAAACGGCCTGTAACGTAGTCCATTGTCTTGTTGACCTTTGGTCTCGTGAACATTTCCGTAGTCTCTCCGTATTCGATGAGTTTCCCCAGATACATGAATGCCGTGTTGTCGGAAACCCTGGCAGCCTGCTGCATGTTATGAGTCACTATTACAATTGAATAGTCGCCCTTCAGTTCATCAATCAAGTCTTCAATCTTTGCGGTCGCGACTGGATCAAGAGCGGAACAGGGTTCATCCATTAAAAGCACTTCAGGTTCCCCAACTATCGCCCTGGCAATACATAGACGTTGCTGCTGACCTCCGGACAAGCCCAAAGCATTTTCTTTCAATCTGTCTTTTACTTCATCCCACAAAGCTGAGCTATTCAGGGCTCGCTCCACGGACTGTTCAATAATGGTTCTGTCTCTCACACCATCAACTCGCATTGGATACGCCACGTTCTCCGAGATTGACATTGGAAAAGGGTTAGGTTTTTGAAAAACCATTCCCATTGTTTTCCTCAGCGCTATGACGTCTAATCCCGGATCGTAAATGTCATCTCCGTCGAGCATGATCTTTCCCTTGATGCTGAGGCCATCTATCAAATCATTCATACGGTTGATGGACCTCAACAAAGTAGACTTTCCACAACCGGAGGGCCCAATCAGCGCAGTCACGAGGCCTCGTTCTATCGTCATGTTGATGTTGAATAGAGCTTGGCTATTCACGTACCACAAATTGAAGTCTTCGATTTCGAGCAGTCTTCCCTGGGTTCCCCTCCTTTCATGATACACTGTCACGTCAAGCGACTCGGATTTAGTCATCATCCAATATCTCCTAGAAATGCCCTGCGAAGAATTTTCTCTTCAAACGGTTTCTGACAATGATTGAAACGATGTTCATCACAAAAACCAGGGTAATCAGTAATAAAGTCGTTACAAAGACCATGGGTATAGCTGCTTCAGAATTTCGAGACTGAAAAGCCAGATCAAAAATGTGGAATCCAAGATGCATGAAACTCCGTTCCAGATGGACGTAGGGATAAAATGAGTCAATAGGCAGCTGAGGCGCCATCTTAACAACGCCCACCAGCATTAGTGGAGCCACCTCACCAGCCCCTCTCGCCATGGCAAGGATGAGTCCCGTCATGACCCCCGGCATTGCCCTCGGTAATACGATACGTTTTATGGTCTGCCATTTGGATGCGCCGCAAGCCAGCGAGCCCTCCCGCATGGATTGAGGAACAGCGGCCAGGGCTTCTTCTGTGGCTACAATAACCACTGGCACAGTCAAAAGGGCGAGCGTCAGTGAAGCCCAAAGGATACCACCCGTTCCAAAAGTCGGATTAGGAAACCTTTCCGGAAAAAACAGCTCGTCGATGCTCACGCCGAAAACATAGGCAAAAAATCCGAGGCCAAAGACCCCATAAACGATTGATGGCACACCCGCAAGGTTATTGACGCATATCCTTATGACCGATACCAACTGTCCCTGCTTGGCATATTCTCGCAAATACAGGGCTGCCACGACCCCAAATGGCGCAACGAAAATGGACATCAAAACTGTCATGCAGAAAGTTCCAAAAATGGCTGGCAGCACACCCCCTTCTGTGTTTGCCTCCCTCGGTTCCTCAGTCAAGAACTCCGACCATCCTGCCAAATAAATTTTGATTTTCTGTCCTAAAGAAAGCTGGTTCGACGGGTAGAATTCAACGATATCCGAAATTTTAATGGTTTTTTCCTTGCCGGCTACATCCGCCAGAGTGATGGTATATTTGGAATCCACCTGTCTTAGGGAAGCAGCTTCATTGGATAATTCGTTGTATGTTTTCTCCAGTTTTTCCTGTTCGGTTTTGAATTTCTCCAGGGCATTAACGTAAGCTTGGCTTTCTTTGCCTTGCTTCAATTCGACTTTTCTCAAGGCAAGGCGGTTCCTGTCCATATAATAATTGACGGCCGCAAGTTGTCCACGCTCTATTTCCTGAATCCTGCGCCGACGTTTTTCGGCTTCTCGATGCGCCTCTTTAAGTTCGGCCGAAGACAAATTTGAAACCCCCACGGTGGTTCCGTCCATGTCCAGGGAAACTATCTTACCAATGAACGGCCCCCACTCAATTCTCTTGACAAAAAACATGTCTTCCGGTCGCGAGCGTTCAATTATTTCGTAGTCTGGGGCCCATTTGTAGTCTTCATGATAAAGATCAAAATTGCCGATCTTGAAAAGCTGTCTCTTTAAATAGCCTCTATTGTCTGACAGTTCCTTTTTGGCGGCTTCAGGAAGTGAATCAATTTTATCCGGTTCAGGTTTGTACTTTTCCGAACGGACAAACTCGCCCGCAATTTTTGATCCGTCGGCCAGTCGCAACACTTCAATAGGTCTGGGATAGAAAGTTGACAAACCGTTATAAATTATGAGGGTAAGAAAACCGAAAATCATCATGAGACCTATGGTCAATGTTCCTCCCAGTAACCATAAGGCGGGCTCACCTCTAGCCTTAAAATCAGAGGAGCGTTTTCGGTTTTCGTTTGGTCGAGTGTTGTCTTTGTTCACGGATCAGTCCTAAAGTTTAAGCGCTTTTTTGCGGAAGCGCTGCCTAACTATTTCAGCCAACGTGTTGATGAAGAAAGTCATTGCAAAAAGCACAAGACCGGTCATAAAGAGGGTTCGATACAATGTTCCGTCTTTAGGAGCCTCGGGGAGTTCGACGGCAATATTGGCCGACAAAGCCCTTAAGCCACTGAATATGTTCAGATCGAGCACAGGCGTGTTACCTGTAGCCATAACCACAATCATTGTCTCCCCGACAGCTCGCCCCATGCCTATCATTATGGCGGAAAATACTCCGCTTACCGCTGTTGGCAATACAACCCACACCGCAGTCTGCCAGTTGGTGGCCCCGCATCCGAGACTGGCTGACCTCAGTTGGTCTGGAACTGCGCCCAAAGCATCCTCGGCTAAAGTATAAATGATGGGTATGACGGCAAACCCCATTGCAAAACCTATCACTAGAGTATTGCGTTGGACATAGGTTCCGAAGATTGAACCCCGGGGATCCAATCCCAACGAGGTCAACAATAACGAACTCAAATACGAAATAATTACCGTAGCCAGGATAACCAACAGCCAACGAAGCATGTCGAGAAGCGGTCCGTAAGGATCTCTGAATGATCTAAGCCAGATATTCAATCTCGGGCCTATAGTCCTGGATATCGCGTAGGTCAGCCCCATGCCGGCGACAGGCAGCGCCAACAGAAACAGCAAAGGTTGACTGCTACCCTGATTGGTGTTTAACCAGGTCTTAAGGTCCCCATGAAAAAATAGTTTCTCGAATTGCGGTCCCAGTGAATACGCGACACTTAACCCAAGAAACACGGATAAACCCATTAAAATCAATTTGGGGAGGCCTTCGAGCTTGAGTGTGATACGGACTGGGATCAACTGCCATAAATAGGCTGAGGCCACCAAACTCATCGGCAATACAACAAAGGCAAGTATTACAGCCCCTATCCATGATTCCACGACTGGAGCCAGCACGAGAGCCGCCACAAATCCAAGAACGACGGACGGCAGTGAAGCCATTATTTCCATTATAGGCTTTATTTTGCCGTGGACGTTTTTCGGCACAAATTCCGATGTGTATATTGCCGCCAACAGAGCGAGCGGGGCTGCGAACAGAAGTGAATAGAAGGTTGCCTTTAGAGTTCCGAAAATAAGTGGGACGAGAGATAACTTAGGTTCGAAGGCATCGGTCGCTCCAGTGGATTGCCATGTAAAAGAAGGACTGGGGTAGCCTTCGTACCAAACTTTTCCAAATAGTGTTCGCCACGAGATTTCAGGATGGGGAACGGATAGTTTCCAGAAACCAACATGGCCATCATTACCTATGGCTACCAGACTTTCAAGACGAGGGGAAAGGGCTATCTGCCTTGCAAATATAGTGGTACCGCCCAATTTCAAAAGTATTTTCTGACTGATACCATGTATCAGCCATATGGACCCAGTTGAATCAAGAGTGGCAAAGGATTTTCCATTCTGGCTTGCGCTAAACCCAGCGACAGACGAATCCAGTGGAGCGAATTCCCTTGCGCGAACCATGGTGAGGCCATCGGTTGATTGGGCGTCGTCTCTCCTGATTAGAAAGTATATTGACAATCCGCCTTTGGAGTCTCCCACAACTATGGATCTGCCTCCAAGCAGCGTGCCGAATACCGTAAGCTCGCGGTCGGATGGAAGTAATTCCAAAATCTCGGCCAGCTCTGGCTTCGACTCGGTTTTCAAATCATATCGAAAAACCCGCCCCTGTTTATCAGCGAGCATTACCTGGTCGCCCATATCATTTATAACGGCAAACTTGAATTCCACCTTTTCACCGGGCAACGGCAAAGTGAAGTTATTGACCTCTGTAGTCTTAGCTCCCGTCAACATGTTGGACTTGGTTTCAGTAGATAAGAAATGAACCTCTCCGGAAGAATCGGCCACGGCTAGATAACTCTTTGGCCTGTCTCCGAATTCAACTAGACGATAACCTATGGCCACTATTGGCCGACCCAATTCCGAAACTCTTATCTCGGGCTGTAGGTTCAATTCAACGTCAACTTTTCTCAAACCCTTACCTGGGATTTTTGAAAAGATTGTGTCCCCGTCAGTTTTATCCTGATCATCAAGTCCCCTGAGACCTTGAGGAGCGCTATCCTCAGAAATTATGTCATTTCTGAACACAACCTCTGCCAGTTTTAAAGTCCCATCAGAAAAACCAAAAGCGATACTATTGTTATCGATGGTCTTACCAACGGATGTAAGATGTTTGTCGCCAAAATCGAAATAAAGACTTTTTAATGGAGTCCCGGTTCCCGCATGCCAAATGTCCACTTTCCCTGTTTTCGAAATGGCGACTGCAAGCGTACCATGTTCATCAAGAGTCAAATTAACTATTTCCGAAGGGTCAATTGGCGCATTGTATTGTGTGACCGAGACGCCCTCT